>JAIFKL010000188.1 GCA_020049595.1 Desulfobacteraceae bacterium | reverse complement strand
GCAGACGATGTACTCCATCCTTCTCTCGGAAGCTCCTTGTCCGGAGCAATTGCCGGGGAGACAAAAGCATCATCGCCGCCCTGTCCGGATTGAAAAAGCGGCAGGGTGCGCGCCATCGCGTCAAACAAAGGATCAGCTTCGCCGACAAGTGCAATCCTGAAATTGTCCGATGTAAAAACAGCTTTGCCCAATGATTTCAGATCGTCTGCAAAGGCTTTCAGCTTTTCATCTCCGAGGTCTTCGGTGATCTTTTTTATGGTATGCAGTTGATGAACGCCGTGCCATGATTCGCCGAGCATCCGTGTGGCGGAAAAATTCCTTGATGCCAGCGAAATCGCCAGACCGTGACCGTTATGGACAACTCCGGATTCCAGCGCGGCGCGGTATTCCAGCAGAAGATTTTTTAAGCGAGGCAAATCCGAAAAAGCAAACTCATAAAATAATTCCGAGATAATATCGAACATTCTGTCTATATTCCGAACTAAACATTTTCCGCTGAATGTAAGAAAGGGAAGACAGTCCCCGTTTTTTCCGAAACCTGTCCTTGCGCTTACCGAGAGACCGATGCCGCCGGTGTACGCGTCAATGAGCCGCGCCATTTCGCTGTAATCCCGCCGGGCAGTTCCCATTCTGGAAAAAGAATGGCAGAAAAAGGGCGCAAGCGGCATCAGATGTTCAGGCAGATTTCCGACGCCCGCGACCGCGTCAAAATAAAAAATGCCGGAACAGGGCTGTTCGTAAACGGAGATCGGGCAATCGCCTTTTCCCTCTGTTCTGATTTCCGATTTCCGATTTCCGATTTCCAACATCGAATTTCCGGCATCAAATTTCCAAGCTGTTTCCGGCACGGACTGAACCGAGGGCGGAATGTCTTCCCGTTCCAGCGTGGGAAGCACAGAAACATCCTCCGGAGTTTCCTGAAGTTTTTCCAGTGCTTGCATATCCTGTCTGATGCGCTCATATTCATGGGGAGATATGCCAGCTTTAATGGTGTCCAATTCTGCCGCAACGCGCTCATTTTCCTTTTTCTCCATCAACTGATCCGGAACCAGCGTGAAAAGTACCCGATGCGGATTTTCCAGAAAATAACTTCGTATCCGGTTTTCCAAAAAAGGACCTTTGGCAAGTTCCTCACGGAGCCGTTTCAGATCATCGTCAAAGCGAAGCACTCTCAGGGGATCGCCGCCGTGAAACCAACTGCCGCAAAAAGCAAGCAGCAGTTTGATGCCGTAGGGATACGGATGGTTCGTGATTTCTTTGCGGTGAAATTCTGCCTGATGAATCGCAGATTCAATCAAATCCTTGTCAATTCCCTTATCTGCAAGGGATTTCAGGACATCAAAGATCAGCGTCTCAATTTTTTCCGCCGCGGTGTCTTCCACATCTTTCAGACCGCAGGCAAAAAAAGTATCCCTGTTTTCTTCATCATAGCCGGCACCGTCGGAAAGCGAGGTCCCGAGTCCGGAGTCAATCAGCGATTTCCGTAGCGGAGACGCGGAATTTCCCAACAGAATGTGTTCCAGCAGGCTCAGCACCATCACCTCAAAAGGGTCTTTGATGTCCGCGGTCAGCCATGCCGTACATGCCTGATATTTTTTGGACGGGTCTTCATTCATATCCAGCGGATAAGGATAGCTTACCTTTCTGGGCGATGACCATCGGGGCTGCGAAGGCACTTCTGTTTTCGGATCAATCCGTTCAAAATGATTCAGAATTTTCTCCTGAATAAGACTCAGATGCGCTTCCAAGGGCAAATTCCCGTAGGTGTAAAAAAACGCGTTGCTGGGGTGATAATGCCGCTTGTGAAAGGCAATCAGTTGCTGATAGGTGAGCGCAGGAATATCAGAAGGCTCTCCGCCCGAGTTAAAGCTGTAAGTGGTGTCCGGATACAGCGCATTCAGCAGCGAGCGGACCAGCACCTGATCCGGAGACGACATTGCCCCTTTCATCTCGTTATAGACAACGCCTTTGTAAACTAATTTTTGCCCTTCAATTTCAAGGCGATGCCCTTCCTGCTTGAAACTGAGCCGGTCCAATTTGGGAAAAAAAGCCGCGTCCAAATAAACATCCATCAGATTGTAGAAATCTTTCCGGTTCTGGGTGGAAAAGGGATACATAGTCCAATCCGACGCGGTAAAGGCATTCATAAACGTGCTTAAACTTCTTTTCAGCATGGAAAAAAAGGGATCACGCACGGGATATTTGGCGGAACCGCACAAGGCTGTATGTTCCAGAATATGCGCCACGCCGGTTGAGTCCGCAGGCACGGTTTTAAACGCCACGCTGAAGGTGTTTTCCGCGTCTTCATTGCTGATATGAACATGCCTGGCTCCTGTTGCCCTGTGTTCCAGTTCATAATAAAACGAATTGATTTCCTTCAGTTCTGCCGCCCTTGTGACACGATAGCCCTTTATACGGCTGCCTGCGGCAAGTCCCGGATTGTTACGATCCGTAAACGCATTCATCGTCGCTCCCCCGCAAATCGGTATCATAATATGCTGATTTACAAGTCATCTTTTTAAAATTAAAGGTTAAAATTCCTCGCTGCAACTATTACGCATCTGCGATGCTCCGGCTACTTCTCACTGAAAAGCGTCAGGAAATCACATATATCCCGCGATCTCTGCGCTGAATCCTGCCGGTTTTGTTCAGACGGAAAATAATATTGCGAAGTTTTTTATCGTCAAAACCTGTTTTCGCCTGAATTTTCGCAAAATCCATGCCTTCTTTGGCGTTTTTGATAACTTCCAGAACCGTGTCGGAAGCGGTGAGGGGCGACCTGCTGCTCGGCGTTTTTCCTTTTGCCGCGACCTTTGCCGATGCTTTTTTATTGGAAGTTCCGGCACCGCTTGTGAGAATCAGTTGTTCCAATCTTTCCATCTTTTCGATAACTTTGTCAATATCTTTCTTGCTCGGAATCTCATAATTCTGCATGAAAAATTTTATCATTGCATCAAAACTTACCGATTTTCCTTTTTTTTTAGGCATTATGTTCCTCCATGAAACCATAAGTAATTTTACAAGTGAGCATACTTATAACATGATCGGAAAGATCATCAAAGGAATAATTACTTAATAATTCATTTAAGTCAAGTTAAAGACGATCTGAAACAGAAAAAAATAAGCAAAGGAAGAATAAAAGCCGAAAATTGAAAAGATATAGAATAATTAATTGAAAGCAGATTTTTTTTGTGTTAAGTTAAATTTTTTTATCATTCCGGCGTATAGGAGAATGAAGATCGAAATATATTATTATCAGGCTATGTTATGACATCACCGAGAACACTTCTTACAGCGTGGAATCTGAAGCCCAAAAAACAGTTGGGCCAGAATTTTTTATCTGATCCTTCCACATCGGAAATGATTGCAAACCGTTCTGAAATTTCTTCAGATGACGTGGTGCTGGAAATCGGCGCGGGTCTGGGCGCTCTGACGATTCCGCTTGCCCGTGTGGCAAAAAAAGTTTATGCAGTGGAAAAAGACCGGCAACTGACTGATCTGCTGAAAACAGAACTGCTGGTGAATCAGATTTCAAATGCGGTTCTGATTCAGGAAAATATTCTGAATATGGACATTGCCGAGTTGGCGCAGAATGAGGGGCGGAAACTTGTCGTCATGGGAAATCTTCCCTACAATATTTCTTCCCAGATATTAGTGCAGTTGATTTATTCCCGAACAGCCGTGAAACGGGCGGTTCTGATGTTTCAGAAAGAACTTGCACAGCGCATTACCGCATCATCCGGCTGCAAGGATTACGGCAGGCTTACGGTCATGCTCGCTTACTGTGCGGACATCAGAAAGCTTGCAAATATCGGCGCGAATCTTTTTTTTCCCAAGCCCAAAGTGGATTCACAAGTGCTTGAAATAAAATTTAAAGATATGCCGGATGTGCCTGTAAATGATGAGGATTTTTTTTTCAGGGTGATTAAAGCGGCATTCGGACAGCGGCGGAAAACACTCAGAAACGCACTGGCAGGAAGCGAACTTCAGATTGATACAGATACGGCAACCCGGGCATTGGAAGCCGCGGAGATTGATCCCTCCCGCAGAGCGGAAACGCTTACTGTTGCCGAATTTGCCGGACTGAGCAACAGATTGGGAGCAATGCAGTTGAGTTAAGCGACTATCCGGAGTGCTGAAATGAACGCAGTGAAATTTTAGCACTCATGCACTTGCTAAAATTTCATTTCAGCACTCCGGAATGCTGAAATAAAAAATTACGGTGAAATCGGAAAAAACAAAATTAAAACCCACTTCAAGAAAGTTGATTGTCATAAACAGGGATATGTGCTAAATAAAAGCAATAAACTACTGTTCAGGGCGCGTTTGTGCGGCTGTCAATGCGGTCATCCTGCGCCTACAGCAAGGTGAATTATGCGGGAAATCGCACTGCATATAATGGATATAGCCGAAAACGGAATCGGTGCCGGCGCGGACTGCATTCAGATTGTCGTCAACGAAGCCCGCAAGGAAAACCGGCTGAAAATTGAACTCAGCGACAACGGGAGCGGCATTCCGCCAGATATGCTCACCAAAGTGACCGATCCTTTTGTCACTTCCCGGACCACGCGGCGGGTGGGGCTGGGACTTTCTCTCCTGAAAGCAGCAGCAGAGCGATGTGAAGGTAATTTTGTCATTGAATCCGAGGTCGGCAAAGGCACGCGGGTGTCTGCCGCATTCCGATATGACCATATTGACCGTGCGCCCATCGGCGATATGGCAGGTTCTGTTCCCCTCCTGATTATAAGTCATCCCAAGATCGCTTTTGTTTATGTGCATATTATAGACGGAAGGGAATTTGTCTTGGACACCCGTATCTATTTCAGCCCGGGCAGAAAAGAACAGGATGCGCCTTCGCTGACCGATCCTTCGGTATTTTTTCAATTAACTCAGATCATTCGGGAAGCTCTTTTCAAATTGGCGATTGAAAGCTGAACCGCGCCTATCTTATACCAATTCGCTTTCAAAGATCGGTCTTTCAGATCGTAAAGCGGTTTTTCAAACCGCTGTCTGTTTTAAGCCGGGCGCTTGAAAAGCGCCAGAGCTGAAAACAGACACGGATAACACAGTTTTTGAAAGCGAATTGGTATTATAAAAATAGGCACGAAAATGTCAAAGTATTTTTGTTTTATATTTTTCCTGATATACTGATCCGCTTTCGGTTTTTTTGCCGCAGACACACACAGACGCACACAGACAGATATCTGATACCAATTCGCTTTCAAAGATCGGTCTTTCAGATCGTAAAGCGGTTTTTCAAACCGCTATCTGTTTTAACCCGGGCGCTTGAAAAGTGCCCGGGCTGAAAACAGACACGGATAACACAGTTTTTGAAAGCGAATTGGTATGAAAACGGAATAGGGCGTATATGCAGAGAATATGCCGTAAAAAACCAAAATCGGATTACTATATAACAGACTTTAAAAAAACAAGGAGATAATTTATGATCAGTCTCGATTTTCTGAAAAAGGTAGAGGTTCTCAAGGGATTGGATGATGAACGGCTGGCTGCCGTGCAGACCTGCTGTCACGAAGTAGCGTATTATCGGAACGACAAACTCTTTGTTGAAGGCGAGGAGGCAACGCATCTTTGGATTGTGATGGAAGGTCAGATTGATGTCCGATTTGATCTGCCCGGCAGACCTTCAACGCCTGAAAACAATGTTTCTTCCCTGTCCGGAGGCATGACTTTCGGATGGTCGGGGCTTGTCCCGCCGCACAAATACAAGCTGACAGCCTACTGCACCAGCAAAACCTGCAAGGTTATGAAGATGGAAAAAGGATGTCTTATGAATCTCTTTGAAAGAGATGAAACCTTGGGCTATTATCTGATGAAAAATATGGCAGGCATTATCGGCAATCGTCTGAACCGGATGCAGGAAACATTTATGGCGGCTCCGATTGCCGGAATGAAAATTTCTCCTTTATCCAAAGTGAAAGTATCGGTACACATGTCAACATGCGGGATTGCCGCAGGTGCGCGTGAGGTCATGAGCGCGCTTATGGAAGAAATTGCTCAGACCGACCGGAAGGATATCGAAGTTGAAACCGGCAAATGTTTGGGAAAATGTACCTGTGAGCCGAATGTGACAATAACAGTGGGCGGGCAGAATCCGGTTGTCTATCAGTATATGACTCCTGACAAAATGCGTCAGACATTCAGAAAGCATGTTCTGCGGGGAGAAGTCCAGAAAGATTTTGTGATGCCGGTATAGTGTGCCTTGTCAGAATTGTCCGCAGGGTCACGCCGGCGGCGTGACCCGTTCTTCAGGCTGTGCGCCGAAATCATACTGATATTCCGACATGTTGCTATTTAGAAGGTGTGAGCGGAGTCTTCATTTTCTCCAATGCTGCCGCAAGCGATTCCAATTTCGGTCTCGCATTAATATCTGAAACTTCTATGTACTGTATGATGCCTTTTTTATCAATGGCAAACAAAGCCCTTTCGCTCATGCCGTCTGAACGAAGCACGCCGTATTTGTCAGCCGTTGCGCCGTGGCGCCAGAAATCGGACAGAACCGGAAACCATAAGTTTCCCATCTGATTTGTCCATGCAAACAGGGTGGGAACATTGTCGGTTGTAATTCCCAGCAGTACAGCCTCATTTTCCTCGAAAATACTTTTGGCAAGATGATACCCGGGCCACTGGTCTGAACAAACCGGCGTCCATGCCGCGGGAACAAAGGAAAGCACAACATTCTTTTTTTCTTTGAAATCGCTCAGAGAAACCTTTTCTCCCGATACGGAAGGAAGCGTAAAATCGGGCGCGGGGTCTCCGATCTTTACCTTCACAACGCTGTCTGTAGGCTTCAATTCCCCAAGCTCATAAATATTATCCTTAAATGCCTCCGAGCGTCCGAAAGCAGGATATATCTGAAAAATCATCACTGCTGACAAAATAAAACTGATATTGCAAATCTTTTTCATGTCAAAATCTCCCTTAAAAGTCAAGCAGTTGAAAAGCTGCCTTTTTGCTTAACCGCAAAGGAAGCAGAGAGCGCAAAGTGTAAAAATACATCTTTGCGAAACATTGCGTCTTTGCGGTTCATTGTCCCGCCCGAATTTCAACTATGTAACTCCTTATTTTAATTGAAGCTGCTGAGAAATCAAATTCAGAAAATCATCTGCATTCTGAATCGGTCCGAGTTTTGAATAAAAAATGCTGTGTGTTTGGTCCTTATTGATTTTTATGCAGATAAAATAAGGTGTTCTGACCTCGCCGATTTTTTTGTGAATGGAAAAATCAGCATCAGAAAACAGCGGAAACAGGACATGATAAGTCTTTCTGAAAAAATTTACCTCAAAATCGGAATTTCCCACGCCGATACCGATCATTTTAACTTTACTTTTCAAAACCTTGTCGTTTTCGATTTTCTGATGCAGACTGTTGACAGAAGGGGCTTCTCTCTGACAGTGGGGACAGTACATGCTGAAAATCTCAATAATAAGCACTTCTGCTTTTATCTGAGGCAAACTGAACATGCCCTGTTCCGGAAGACCGAGATAAGTTCTGTGTTCCGGCAGTTGAGGAACAGACAGGCTTATCTCCGGCATAGCGCCGCCTTCCGGCAGCAGATTGGCAAATGCCGGTGATAAGCAGGCAACTGCATAAATTACAATAAAAAATTTCAGTACATTTCTCATATAAGTCTCTCCGATATCTCATACCGATTCGCTTTCAAAAACTGTGTTATCCGTGTCTGTTTTCAGCCCGGGCACTTTTCAAGCGCCCGGCTTAAAACAGACAGCGGTTTATCTATTTTTAGCCGGGTGTTTTCAGCCCGGGCGCTTTACGGTCTGAAAAGACCGATATTTGAAAGCGAATCCGTCTAATCATAACATCTCGGATTCGTTTTTATCATCAGCTTTCCGAATCCCTTTTTCATTTAAGCACTCCGGATATTTCGGCTTTTATCGCTTTCGCCGGGCTTCGAGGCTGAGAGCGATCAATCTGTCCAAAAGCTGGGAAAAAGACATGCCCGCGGCTTTTGCGGCTTGGGGAAAAAGGCTGGTCTGCGTCATGCCGGGGATGGTGTTGGTCTCAAGCACATAAATCTCCCGCGCTTTCAGAATCATATCTGTCCTGCTGTATCCTTTACAGCACAGGGCGTTATGCGCGGTTTCGGCGTAAGTCTGCGCCAGCGCGGTGAGGGCATCGTCAATGCGTGCGGGACATATTTCCCGCGTCATTCCGGGGAGATATTTTGCTTCGTAATCAAAAAATTCATAAGCTTTGTCAGGGATAATTTCTATCAGCGGCAAAGCTTGCAGATTTTCATTGCCGATAATGCCGCCCGTCAGTTCGATGCCTTTGATATAAGTTTCAATCAGCACCGTATCATCATGAGCAAAAGCTTTTTCCAGCGCCGGTTTCAGCGCGTCTTCGGTTTTCACAACAGACATTCCGATGCTTGAGCCGCCCTGTACCGGCTTGACGATAAGGGGCAGACCCAGCCGCGCCGCGCACATTTTCGGATCAACGACATCGCTGATTCTGACACTCACATAGGGCGGAACCGGAAGACCGGCTTTTTCATACAAGCGCTTTGAAACAAGTTTGTTCATGGCAAGCGCGCTGCCGATCACACCTGATCCCTGATAAGGAATATCCAACAGATCAAGAAGTCCCTGAACGGTGCCGTCTTCTCCGTAAGGACCGTGAAGGATAATCAGCGCGGCGTCAATTCGGGGCGCATCTGCGACGATACGGGAAATGTCTGTTTGGGGATCATATCGGATCACATCGTATTTTTCTTTATCCAGCGCATTGAAAACCTGATTGCCGCTGTTTAAGGAAACTTCACGCTCTGAAGATATGCCCCCGGAAAGAAGTGCGATAGTAAGTTTTTTCATATCAATCCGTTCTGCTCTCCGGAGTGCTGAAATTTCATTTCAGCATCAGTGCTAACCCATTTTATATCTATTTTAACTTGGGTCGGTCGCTCCGCTCATTTCAGCATAGTATAGTAATCCAACTTTGATTTTTTGCGGCATATTTTTTGCATATATGCCGTATATCCGCTTTCAGATATCTGTCTGTGTATGTCTGTG
>JAIFKL010000163.1 GCA_020049595.1 Desulfobacteraceae bacterium | reverse complement strand
TTTGTCAATCAGAAAAGCGGTGAAACGGTCTTTTGTGGGCGCGTCTTTGTCGGTTACGGCAATCAGAATGAAAAACACATTATCTTTGTCGCATTTGCTGATAAAGGTTTTCGTGCCGTTGATGACCCATTTGTCGCCTTTGCGGACTGCCATGGTTTTCAAACCGCTGACATCGGAACCTGCGCCGGGTTCGGTTGCTGCCATGGCTGAATCAAGCTCATTGTTGCAGTAGGGGACAAAATATTTTTCACGCTGGCTTCCGACACAGCAAGCGTGGAGATAGTAGAGATTCGGCGCGTCCGGGGGCAGCATGAAACCGTGAGGTGAAAATCCGACGAGACATTTGGACATTTCTTCCATGACCAGGGTTTTTGCCAGCATTCCCAAGCCCTGTCCGCCGAATTTTTCTTCCACTTCCAAACCCCAGAAACCCAACTCTTTTGTCTTTGCCAGCAGGCGTTTGGTGTCGTCTTTGGGAATGAGCGGCCCCGGCTCTGTCCACAGACTCATATCCCGTTCAATCAGCGTTTTTTCCAAAGGCATCATCTCTCTTTTGACAAACTCCCGCATTGCCTCTTTGAGCATCATATATTCTTCAGAAATTGCAAAATCCATTTCAAGACTCCTTTTGGGATTGAGAATTGAGGAATTGAGAATTGAGAAATAAGAAGTGTTCAATTCTCAATTCTCAATTCTCAATTTAAGTTAGCACATCTTCTTTTGCCAGTGCTTCGATTTCGGATTCGGAATATCCCAGCATTCCGCTCAGAACTTCTTTGGTGTGTTCGCCGAGCAGGGGCGCTGCGGTTTTCATTTCTATGGGCGTTTTGGAAAAGACGATGGGCGCACGGTTATACAGCGTGGAGCCGACCACCGGATGATTCAGATATGCCCAGAAACCTCTTTCCCGCATCTGGTCGTCATCAACCGCTGCTCTGGCATCGTTCACCGTAGCTGCTTTCACATCATGTCGGAGGAGTTCTTTCATCAACTGATCCGCATACTTGTCTTTTGTCCACGCTTCAATATTCGCATTGAGTGATTCTTCATTTGCTTTGCGTTTGGCAAGCGTCGAGAATTTCTCATCTTCAGCCCATGCCGGATAGCCCATGACTTTCTTGAACATGAGCCATTCTTCTTCGCTGAAAACCGCAATCGCAATCCATTTCCGGTAGCCCAGCGTTGTGTAAACGCCGTGCGGCGCGGCATTGGGATCCCCGTATCCCAGCGGCGGCAATGTCTCATTGTTGCAGGCGTAAGCCATAGCGTCCGTGGGCTTCATGCTGATGGCAGATTCCAACTGGGAAACAGCGACGGTCTGACCTTTGCCGGTTTTTTCCCGCTTTATCAAGGCTGCCATAATGCCGAACAGCGTATGACTCGGAACCATTACATGATCGGTGTAGTTTGTGCCGGTGCCGAAGGGCGGCTGTCCCGGAAACGCCGCCTGATCTGTCAGCCCGCACAGGGCATTGAGGTTCACGCCGAAGCCCATATAAGACTTGTGCGGTCCGCTTTCTCCCTGAAGGCTCATGGTCACATAAATAATACCGGGATTCATTTCTTTGATGTCTTCCCAGCCCAGACGCCATTTTTCCATCTGACCGACACGGAAATTATTGATAATAATATCGCTTTTTTTAATCAGCCGAACCGCCACTTCCCGGGCTTTGGGATGACTCATGTTCAGAGAGATGCACTTTTTGTTGGGATTCCGGTTGGCAAAATAACCGCTGCGCTCCAGACCTTCGGAATTTCCGTCTTTGAAAGGCCCGCCTTTTCTCAGAATATCGGGGCGTGTCATACTTTCGATTTTAATGATTTCCGCGCCGCACTGTCCCAGAACATTTGTCGTGATGGGACCCGCGCCGACCCATGAAAAATCGCAGACCACAATTCCTTCAAGCGCTTTTTTGAAATTAGGCGACATAGACAATGCCCTCCTTTGCAAGCAAGTCAATCTCTTTTTGAGAATATCCGAGACTGCTGAGGATTTCCGAGGAATGCTGACCCAGCGTGGGCGCAGGATTTCCGAGCCGCCATTCCAGTTCGCCGAACTCATACGGCGCGCCCGGATAGGTCACATCTCCGCCGAGGTTGCTGTGACGGAGGGTTTTCCAAAATTCCCGATGCTTGAGTTGGGGATTTTCCAGAAGGTCTTTTCCGTTGCTGACCGGCGAAATCGCCACTCGCTGCGCCTGACCTTTTTCATACAGAGACAGCTTGCTGTGCTGCATGGCAAAACGCTCGAAAACACGGGCAAATATTGCATTACCCTCAGCAGAGCGCCGAAAGTTCGGTTCAATCCACCGGGGATCCTGAAAAGCTTCCCATTCTTCCACGTTTTCGTCTTTCATCCACTTGATGAAAGAGTCGAACATGGGTTTGTTTTTTCCCATGATTGCCACAATGGCGATATATCCGTCTTTGCAGGGATGAACCGTAGCAGAACCCGCCTCATTGCCGCGTCCTCTGCGGTTTGCGCCTTCCAAATCCCAATATTGAGCGGCATTCTCAAGCGCCATGCCGGTGGATTCCATGCAGGAAACATCCACAAACTGGCCTACGCCGGTTCTTTTGGCAAAAAGCAAAGCAATGGAACTGCCGACCGCCGCATAAGCTTCCGCCATGCGATAAGCCTGATTGTCGCAGGCTCTCACGGGTTTTTCATTGTCAACGCCTGCCAGAAAAAGAAATCCGCCCAACGCGGAGCAGGTCAGGTCGCATCCCGGATATTGTGCGTAGGGTCCGAACTGTCCGAAAGGCGTGATGGCAGTCTGCACCAATTTCGGATTGACCGCGCTGAGTCTGTTATATGAAAGTCCCAGACTGTCAAGATAGCCCGGGGCAAAGCTTTCTAACAGGATGTCCGCGTCTTTGCACAGTTTCAGAAAGACTTCTTTTCCTTGGTCTTTTGTGATGTCCAAAGCCATGCCTTTTTTACCGGCATTGTAATAAAGAAACTGAATCGCCGGTCATCGGCTCAAGATGAATCACATCCGCGCCCAGCCCCGCATAAAGTTTCGCCGAGTATGGTCCCACTTCTCCGGTGAAGTCCAACACCTTCACGTCAGACAGCGATTTTCCATTGTCTCCCATTGTCTGTCTCCGTATGTAAGTGAGAATTGAGAAGTGAGAAAGATGCAATTCTCAATTCTCAATTCTCAATTTCTATATCTCAATTCTCAAGATTCCTCGCTGCGCTCGGAATGACAGGGGTAATCAATTCTCAATTCCATCAGCCCGAGAAAAGGCTTCTGCCGCCGCAGATATATAACACCTGACCTGTGATGAAACCCGCGTCGTCGTCTGCAAGGAACATCACGGCGTTGGCGATGTCGTCCACATTTCCCAACCGTCCTGTCGGCTGTTTGGAGAGCAGAAAATTTCTGTTCTTTTCCGGCAGTTCATACCACAGCGGCGTTTCAATCAAGCCCGGCGCGATGCAGTTGGATGTGACATTTTTTCTTCCGAGTTCAAGCGCAACGGTTCGGGTCAGTCCTACCATGCCGGATTTTGCAGAAGAATAGGGTGCCTGTCCCGCGCCGCCGAGCCATGCACGGGAAGCGATATTGACGATGCGTCCGTGGTTTTTCTCCACCATGTAGTTGTGCGCTGCCTGACAGCACAGAAACGCGCCTTTCAGGTTTACATTGAGGGTAATGTCCCAATCTGCTTCGGTGAGTTTCCGCAATGCGCCGGCTTTTTCCATGCCCGCATTGTTCACAAGAATATCAATGCTCCCGAAGGCATCTACCGCGGCTTTTATCATGCCCTCAACAGAGGCTTTTTTTGTAATATCAGCCACATGTCCGATGGCTTCATGTCCTGCTTTCTTAAATTCTGCTACGGTCTGTTCGACTTTTTCCGGAACAATATCGTTGATAACGATTTTTGCGCCGTTTTCCGCCAATCTGAGCGCGGTCTGTTTTCCGATGCCGCTGGCAGAGCCTGTGACAAGGGCAACTCTGTTTTTAATTCCCATTTTCTCAAACCTCCGCTTTCTAAATCGTCATGGAAAAATACATGCTCTTTCCGCCGCAGACAAACAGCGTCTGTCCGGTTGCGTAAGGAGAGGCGTCCGATGCGAAGAATCCCACAGCCCGCGCCACATCTTCGGACTTGCCGAGTCTCTGAACCGGCATACTTGCGGCAAGTTTTTCAACCTGCTCCTGAGACAGACCCGGAGATTCAAACGCGCCGCCTTTTGCCACGCAGTTGACCGTAATATCGCTTTTTGCTGTTTCAAGTGCAAGGGAACGGGTGAAGCCGAAAATTGCGGATTTCGTTGCGGAATAATTCGCTTTTCCGGGCCAGCCGACATATTCGAGATTTCCCATGTTGATGACGCGCCCGTATTTCTGTTCGCGCATTCCGGGAATGACTTCCCGGCAGAAAAAGAACATGGGGTCCATATTGCTGCGGACAGACTGATGCCAGTCTTCATCTGACAGGTCGGCAATGCCTTTTCCTTCATAAGTTTCGACATTGTTCACCAGAATATCTATTTTGCCGAACTTTGCTTTTGCTTCGCTGACGACTTTTTTCACTTGGGCGGGATTTGTCGGGTCTGCCGCGACCGCCAATGCTTCGCCGCCATCGGCTTTGATTTTTGATGCGATTTCATCTGCTTTGCCCTTATCCGCGTCGGTAACAACAACCTTTGCGCCGTTCTTGGCAAAACGCAGCGCGACAGCCTGACCCACCGCATCTGCCACGCCTGATATAAGCGCAACTCTGTTTTTTACTATCTCCATCCTGAATCTCCTTGTTAGCGGGTTAGAGGTAAGGGGTTAGGGGTTCGGGGGAAGCCCTTACCCCTCTTACCTCTGACCTCTTACCTCGAACCCCGATTCTACCACCCCTTGACAAGCATGTGCATGGTACATGCCGCGTGTTCGGTGCCGGAGAGGCCGCCGCCCGTTACATGAGACATCGCAACTTTCGGAATCGGCTCAACCTGATATCCGCCGCACTGCCCCCTGAGCTGCTTCACATTTGCCGCAATCTGCGCCGCGCCCGATGCGCCGATGGGATGTCCGTAAGCCAGCATACCGCCTCTGGGACTCACAACGCACTGCCCCCCGTAAGTTGACTGACCGTCTCTCAGGAATTTGAGACCCTCGCCTTTTCCGCACAACTGCATACATTCATAATAAAGCAGTTCCGCAATGGTGAACGCGTCATGCAGTTCAAGGATGTTCACTTCTTTGGGACCGACGCCCGATTCTTTATAAAGCATTTCCGTAGTCATTTCCGTAATATCATCGCCGGTGATGTCTCGGGGACCGTTGTGATAAGGTCCTGAGGTTACGACGGAACCGGCGACTTTGACCGGTTTTTCAATGCCCAATTTTTTCACCATTTCTTTGGAGCAGACCACCACCGCGCCCGCGCCGTCGGAAATCGCGCAGCACTGGTGCAGGGTCATGGGATAGGCAATCATTCTGGAATTGACAACTTCTTCGATGCTGACTTCGCCTCGATACAAGGCATGGGGATTGTGGGTGGCGTGTTTCCGGTTTTTCACGGTAATCATGGCAAAGTCTTCGATGGTCGCGCCTCTTTCGTACATATAGCGCGTGGCGCGCATGGAATATTTGCCGGTCATCACGCCGCCGTGAACGGCTTCAATATCGTTCATTGCCGGTGTGAATGCGGTGCCTTTCTGACGGCGGAGCGTGTGGTTTTCCGCGCCCACGCCCATGGAAATTTCTGTCAGACCTGTCGCGACATCTTTGATTGCCAAATGCACAGCCATCGCGCCCGCGGAACATGCGCTTTCCACATTGATAATCGGCGTTTTGCCGCACATTCCCAAATCTTTGAAGATGGTCTGTCCGGTGACAATGCCGTTATGGGCGTTTCCGACATACGCGCTCTGAATCATATCCGGGCGGGAGATTTTGGCGTCTTTGATGGCTTTGAACGCGGCTTCTCTTCCCAGCGCGTCATAATCTTCCTTACGTCTGCCGAACACGGTTTCGCCGACGCCCACGATAAAAACTTCTCGTTGCAGCTTCATGATGCTCTCCTACAATATTTTACCCCTGCCGGGGATTTCCGCGTCTTTAATTTGCTTTTTTGAATTTATAGCTGATAATGGGCAAGCCGTCCTGATTCATTCGGATAGGTCCGGTGGTCAGTTCCACATCTTCATCGCATTTGAAGGTTTGGACTTCCCCGTCTAACTGTGCGAATATCCTGATATCTTCCGGCAGGTCAATGTAGCCGACAATATAAGGCGTATTCATCCCCGGCTGTCCGATATATATATCCGCGAAACTGTAAAGTTTTCCTTTTCTGCTGAGTGGAACCATCTCAAAATCTTCTCCCCAGCAAAGCGGACAGGGACTCAGTTTGGGAAAATCCAGTTTTCCGCATTTTTTGCATCTGTATCCTTTCAGATACGGGGCGCTGCCGTCTTTCGGCGCTTCCAGCAGGTCAGGATGAAAGAACGTCATATCCGGTTCTTTATCCTTCTTTTTTTTGTCATCAGCCATGGGGCAATCCTTTCATATCGTATTTCTGTCAAATTCGAGTTCGTTCCCGCGCTCCGCTTTTTCTCCGAATGTAGAACGGGTTTAAAACCCGTTTTACTTTTCCCACGCGGAGGGGGTAACGTCTGTTTTAATATTAGAGCAATTTTCTGAATTTCATATCCCTGCTCGCCTTTCAAACTTCAAAACACATCGGAGACGGTTTGCAGGAATAAGTTAAAATCTGCCGCATATTTTGTTAATTGAAGAAGATTCTCCTGCGTATAAAAGAGTATCTGCTGTCAGAAGAATATTTCAAATCAAATTTAATTTGAGGCTGATTCAATCATAAAAGAAAGAGCCTGTCAAGTGTTTTTTTAAAAAGAAGTTCATTCTTTTGATTTTAAGGATATATATCGTTTAAAAGCCACTTCGGGATAAAATCAATTTGAGGGAAGTTCAAGGATCAGGCGGATAAGCGGATTCGGTAGCAGTGCAGAAGAGGTGATGAATCATATTTCTGTCATTGTTTCGACAGGCTCAACAGCCTTCTTAGCATAGCGAAGAAAAGTAGAACGGGTTTCAAACCCGTTTTACTGAGATTCTTCGTTGCGCTCAGAAGGTTGTTGAGCCTGTTCCTTCGGCTCCGCTCAGGCAGCATCGGTTGTTGAGCCTGCCGAAACACGGTTGTTGAGCCTGTCGAAACAATGACATTTCCGAATCACCTGCCTCTGCACCACTACCAAAATGCTGATACTGAAAACAAAGATGAATTGGAAACTTTACTTTCATGGAATTTTCAGTCATTCAAAAAAGTTAAAATCTCAACCATTTAAAGTATATCTGGAGAAAAACGCAGTTGCCGAGGTATTCTTTCAGTTGAAATGCCACGATCTTTACACCGGCATGGTGGGAGCAGGCAAAGCGGAGATGCAGTATTTCAGTGCAAAAAAAAGATATTAACAAGTTGATTCTTCAAAGGAAAATATGACGTAGAGACACGCCCCATTCCGGAGAGTGATTTTCGCACAAAGCAAAAATTTCGCTTCGCCCATTTTTGCACTCCGGATGCCTGTCGCTCCGCACGATTACTCCCAATAAGCCGTTCCACTCATGCCAGCGAGCAATTCCGGGTGGTTGCCTTCAATTTCGGCTCTGATTTCAATGCTCTGGCTCACAGGATCAATGCGTGCGCCTAAAGCTGTAACCTGAGCCTTATAATCTTTTCCGGTCTCGTCTATATGCACCCGGAAACGGCTTCCTTTTTTGATTTGCGCGAGCCATCGGGAAGGAACGAGCAATTGCAGCGTGAGATGAACATCGTCAATGACTTCAAGCAAAGGCTGACCAGGCGAGACATATTCAAAAGGATTAGCCTTGCGTTTTACGACTCTGCCGGAAAACGGCGCTTTTACCGCGCATTTTTTCACCTGAACTTCACGAAGCAGGATTTCGGCTTTTGCTCTTGCCATTCTGGACTCGGAAACCGTCATCTCAAGTTCGCTCACGGAGCGCAGCGCGTTCAAACGCTGATTGACTTCAAAAGTTTTGCGCGCCTCTTCCCATTCGGATTTGGCTTTTTCAAGCTGCGCCCTGTATATCTCGCAGTCAAAAACAACTAATTCCTGCCCGGCTTTGAATCGCTCTCCGACATCCACTCGGATTTTCTCAATTCGCGCCGCAATTTCGCCGGAAAGCGTGGTTTCCACAAGGGGTTGCACGAGAACACGGATAGGAGTCGGCTGTCGGTTATCGGCTGATGACTCCTGCTTGTCAGTTGTCAGTTCTTGGCTATTCGCTGACTGTCGCTCAAATGCCAAGAGACAACAAGCAAGAGACAAGAGACAACAAGCGATATGCAGAATTTTCTCAAGACGCATTGCCGCTGACCTCTTCTTTCCATTTCTCAAAAGCCTGTTTTAAGGATTGCGAAAGAGAAATAATATCAAGAGATTCGGCATTCGGCTGGAGAAAATCGGCTCCGGCAGAGTGATATATCCTGCCCGCCGCATTTCGGACTTCGCTGTATGCCAGATGGTGGCGCATTTTTGCCAACAGAGCGTTTGTCTCGCTCCGTATGACTTCCGCCTCGTCTGCTCCGCCAGCATTAGCAGCAGCGCCGACCTGTTCTTTCAGACGATGACTCACATCATCCAGCTTGCGGGAGACAAGATATTCTTCCGTTGCGATATGATAGCGCCGATATGCCAGATGCACCTGCGTCAGAACTGCCATTCCCAATGCGAGCCGACGCACTTCGCCGGTTTCCTGTTCAGCTTTTGCCGCCCGGTATGCCGCGGGACCCGAGAAAAGATTGAAAATATTCAACGAGACATTCACGCCGGCATTCCACCAGTCCCGGTTATAAAGAAAATCGTTGCTGTCAAAGTTATACCCGAAGTTGACGTCAATTCCGGGAAGCATTTTCAGAATCGCCTTTCGCGCCTCAAGCTCCGTAATCCGGCTTCGGTAATCTTCTTCTCTCAGTTCGGGTCTGTTCGTCATAGCGAGATGTTCGAGCGATTCGAGTGCATCTTTGAATGAAGGCATATCAGCCGTTTCCCAGCTGGTTTCTGCCAGTTGATACGGCGCGCCGGGACGCAGGTTCATCAGCGCGGCGAGTTCCGTTTTTGCCGGATCGAGCCGCTGAATCAATCCCCACAGGAGACGAATATTTTCAAGCAGAGACCGCTCATATTCAAGGGCTTCTCTCGGGGGTTTCAACCGCTGTTCCGCAATTTTTCCGGAGCGTTCCAGCGCGGCTTTTGCCCGTTTGAGCAATTCATCCATTTCCGGCAGGAGAACTTCCGCGCTGACAGCCCGCCAGTAGGCGTCTGAGACATCCTGAAGGATATTTTGTATGACTTTCCGGCGTCTTTCCTCGGAAATCAGCAAGTAGTCCGCCTGCTGCTGCGCTCTGGCATAGCTTACGCCGAAATCCAGCACATTCCACATCATGGAAATATCCGCGCTGAGGATGCCCTTGTCCTGAGATGTTGAGGCGACAAGCGATTGCGAGCCGTCAATCAATGACTGGCTGTATGCGCCGCTGTAGTTATTTCTGTGAGTATAACCTGCGGATGTGACGAGTTTCGGCAACAGCTCGTAGCGTGAGACATCAAGCTGCCGGTTTGCCAATGCCGCTTCCATCAGCTTGAGCCGGTGGTCAAGATTGTACTTTATCGCACGGGACATGGCTTCGTAGAGAGTAACAGTACCCGTGACGGGTTCCTGCTCTGCAAACATTGCCTCAATATCTCTACTTGTCCGTTGTTCGATTTCCTGCATGGTAAGGGGATGGGGTGTAACCATGCACCCGCACAGCATCAGCCCGGTGAATAGCAATAGATAAGTACGCATCCGTTTTTTTATTGCTCCTTATATTCAGGTAGTTAGGATAGTGTGTTATTTTTTTGCCACGAATGAACACAAATTGCTCACAAATAACATACACGAATTTTGAAATACGAAAACACAAAATTAATAGCTAAAACCTAAAGCGTTCAATAACGCTGCTCGTTCAATTTCAAAAGTATTTGCCGCTGATTGTATCTGTTCGGAAAACCCGAGCGCGGCTGCAACCTGATCCGCCGGATTTTCCCGCATCGCTGTTTCTTTTGCGGTTTCGACGGCTTCATAACGGATAATCTCATGCTCATTTCCGCCGCCGTAGAAGTCATCTGTTTGCTCCGGACGATGACTTATCGCCGCATGTATTCTTTCGCCATCGTTGCGATGTTCAAGTGAGAAAAATTCAGATGTAACTCTTTTGAATCCTTTGCTATCCCAAATGATCTTGTCTGAAGAAATGACAGCTTCTTTTTTATAGTCAAGTTTTACAGGAATGCAGTTAAACGCGCCTGTTGTCTCAATCACGGTGATATTGACTACACCGCTATCTGCGCCGTCTTTGCCGTCCGCAACATTGTATGTAAAAATATCTCTCTGTCCGAAAAAGGCATAGCGAGGCGTATAAATAAGCGTTCCGTCTCCGTTGTCTCTCACGCCGCCGTTATCCGGTTGGGAAAATGAGACAATGGAAATCGCATCTCCGTCAATATCCCTGTCATTCAGAAGGGGAGAAATGAGCAAAGATGTGTCCTGATATGTCACCATGTTGTCATTCTCAACAAGCGGCAAGTCATTGACAGGATACACCACGATATTGACTACAGCCGCATCGTTGCCGCCTTTGCTGTCGGAAACCGTATAGACAAATTTATCCGAGCCGTTGAAATTTAACTCCGAAATGTAAGTCAATGTGCCGCCGCCGTTATCAACAAGATTTCCGTGCGAAGGCTGCGTAAAAAATTCAACGACTAACGCATCTCCATCTTTATCAATATCGTTGTAGAGCAGGTTCTTAACTGAGATAGTCAACTCACTGTCTTCATCTGTGAAAACGCTGTCATCACCTGCAAGCGGCGGATTGTTTCTGACTACATGCGTGACGGTGATGCCGACCGTTGCGGTACTCTCTCCGCCTTTTCCGTCCGAAACCGTGTAAGTGAAACTGTCCGCTCCGCTGAAATCAGCATCCGGTGTGTAAGTGTAACTGCCGTCTCCGCTGTCCGCAAGCCTTCCGTGTGTCGGCTGCGTGAAGCTTTTAACAACAAGCATATCGCCGTCGGCGTCCGAGTCATTCTTCAGCAATGACTCAGAAGTAATTTTCACCGCCGTGTTTTCATCTGTTGAAATGCTGTCGTCGTTTGCATTCGGCGCACTATTGCGGACAACCGCATTTACAGTGATGCCGACCGCTGCGGTGCTTTCTCCGCCTTTGCCGTCCGAAACCGTGTAAGTGAAACTGTCCGCTCCGCTGAAATCGGCATCCGGCGTGTAAGTGTAACTGCCGTCTCCGTTGTCGGAAAGTTTTCCGTGTGCCGGCTGCGTGAAGCTTTTAACAACAAGCATATCGCCGTCACCATCCGTGTCATTCTTCAGCAATGACTCGGAAGTAATTCTCACCGCTGTGTTTTCATCTGTTGAAACGCTGTCATTGCCCGCAACCGGCGGATTGTCTCTGACTACATGCGTGACGGTGACGCCGACCGTTCCGATGCTCTCTCCGCCTTTTCCGTCCGAAACCGTGTAGGTGAAACTGTCCGCTCCGCTGAAATCCGCATCCGGCGTGTAGGTGTAACTGCCGTCTCCGTTATCTGCAAGCTTTCCGTGAGACGGCTGTGAGATATTCGTAACTGTCAGAATGTCTCCGTCCGCATCCGAGTCGTTTTTCAGCAATGATGCGGCAGTGAAAGTCAATGCCGTATTTTCATCTGTTGAAACGCTGTCATTACCGGCAGTCGGCAGACTATTTTTGACTACATGCGTGACCGTAATACTGACCGTTCCGATGCTTTCTCCGCCTCTGCCGTCCGAAACCGTGTAAGTGAAACTGTCCGCTCCGCTGAAATCGGCATCCGGCGTGTAAGTGAATGTCTTATCTCCCTTATCCGCAAGCTTTCCGTGAGCAGGCTGTGAGATATTCGCAACTGTCAAAATGTCTCCGTCCGCATCCGTGTCATTCTTCAGCAATGACT
>JAIFKL010000103.1 GCA_020049595.1 Desulfobacteraceae bacterium | reverse complement strand
GCCGCCCTTAACTTAATGGCATTGTACCCCGGCCCCTCCCCGAAGGGGAGGGGAGAACACTCCCCCTCTCCTTCGGAGAGGGGGCCGGGGGGAGAGGTGGGGGGCCGGGGGGTGGGTGTGAGGCGGCTTGTTACGGAAATCCCGTTGCGATTCGGGGAATCCGCCTTGAAATGCCCGTTACAATCTCATAATTGATAGTGCCTATTTTTTCAGCGATTTCATCGGCTGTGATTTCCTCATCGCCCTGTCTGCCGATAATAACCGCCTCATCTCCCAGCCCGACGTTGCCCCGCAGCGCGGTCACATCAATCAGAGACTGATCCATGCAGATTCGCCCCACCTGCGGACAGCGCAGACCGTGAATCAGCACTTCCATTTTGCCGGAAAGGAGTCGGCTGATGCCGTCGCCGTATCCGAGAGGAATCGAGGCGATCAGCGAAGGTTTGTCTGTATGAAATGTGTGTCCGTAACTCAGTCCTGTTCCGGCAGGTACTTCTTTCAGAAACGTAATGCGGGTTTTCCATGTCAGCACCGGTTTCAGCTCGTTGACCAGCGGATTCTGCATTGAAAGAGAAGGCTTGAGACCGTATATGGAAATTCCGGGACGCGCCGCATCAAAAGCAGCATCCGGAAGATCGAAAATGCCTGCACTGTTTGCCAGATGATATATTGAAATTCCGTATCCCTGAGATATTTTTCTGATCTGCCGGAAAATTTCAATCTGTCGGAGGGAAAAGGATTTGTCTGCTTCGTCAGCACGGGGGAAATGACTCATGATTCCTTTTACAAAAATACCGGGCAAATCACGGCATCGTCTTAGAAATTCAGTCACTTCATCAGGACGGATGCCCACTCTTCCCATGCCGGTATCCACTTTGAGATGCACGGCAATCTGTTTTCGGAACTTTGACGCGGCGCGGGAAAGACTTTCGATCATTTCAACAGTACAGACCGCCGGCTCAAATCCGTATTCGGCAATACATTCACTGTGTTCCGGCAGCATCGCTGACAGCACGATAAAAGTTGCTTTCAGCCCGGCATCTGCCAGTTCCGCGGCTTCAAAGCTGTGCGCCACACACAGGGTTTTATAACCCAGGCTGATGAGATGAGAGCCGATAACTTCTGCTCCGTGTCCGTAAGCATTCGCCTTGATCGCGGGCCACAGGGGGCGATTTCCTGCCAGTTGCTGAAGCAGTTTCATATTGCGGGTTAAATAATCAAGGCGGAGAAAAATTTGTGTGGAATGTGTCATAAGGGGTAAGCGGTAAGCGGTAAGGGGTTATGGGTGAGAGGCTGTCGGCTGAATGCCGACAGCATTGCACATGCACACCACCTGAGATTAGCGTTTTGAAAACTGAAAACGGGCTCTGGCGCCTCTCTGACCGTATTTTTTCCGCTCTTTGACTCTGGGATCCCGTTTGACGAAACCGGCTCTTTTGAGGGCCTGTCTGAAGTCGGGGTTGATTATCATCAGTGCTTTGGTGATACTGTGCCGAATGGCACCGACCTGTCCTGCAAACCCTCCTCCCGTCACCTTGATGCTGATATCATAAGCACCCGCGGTGTTGGTAAGCGTAAGCGGCTGTGTCATAATGATTTTTGCGGATTCAATCGGAAAATATTCTTCCGCAGGCCGCTCATTGATAATAATTTCACCCTTTCCGGGCTTCAACCACGTTCTGGCAATCGCGGTTTTTCGTTTTCCTGTCGCGTAATAAATCGTTTCTTTTTCCATTGTCTGTTTTTGATTCCATGCCTCCGCAACCGGAGGCGGCGTGTTAAAGTAGGAAAACACGGAAATGACATTTTTTTCCTGTTTTCTCGTTCCACGCTCCGCGTCCGGTTGAATGTAAAACGCCCAAGCTAAAAATAGACATCTGTTTTTAGCCAGGGCCGTTCTACGTTTCCGGTTGAATGTAAAACGGGTTTGAAACCCGTTTCCACTCGGAGCATGGGGGCAAGAAAAAAACCGCTTTACTTTTTTTCATTCCCGTGTTTTCAAAATAAAAAAAAACTGTATTTTCTGATGTAAAAATGCAGTTTCTTGCAAAAGAAATTTCTCTGCCTTATACTTCCAGAACTTCGGGCTGCTGCGCCTCATGCGGATGCTTATCCCCCACATAAACCTTCAGCTTTTTGCAGAGTTTCTTTCCCAGCTTGTTTTTGGGCAGCATCCCTTTTACCGCAGAACGGATGACCTCTTCAGGTTTCTGTTCCAGCAGTTTCTTGGCGTTGATTTCTTTGAGTCCGCCGATATAACCGGTGTGCCGATAATAAATTTTCTTTTCCAGCTTTTTGCCGGTCAGCACAATTTTATCGGCGTTAAGAACAATCACACTGTCGCCCGTATCCGCATGGGGAGTGAACAAAGGATTGTGTTTTCCTCTGATCCGGGCGGCGATTGCTGTCGCAAGCCTCCCCAGAATTTTGCCTTCCGCATCAACCACCCACCATTTGTCCGGATTGTCCGAACTTTTTGCACTGTACGTGTATTTTTTCATTGTGTTTAAAACTCCTGTTCATAAATAGAATCTGAATTTTTAAAATAAAAGACAGGCTTATGTCAAGAAAAAAAAATATTTTCTCTGAAAACAGAATACAGAATTGACACCGAAGCCGTTTTTTCATATACAATTTTTACAGATTTTGTTTCTCCCGGAGACGCCCCCGGCTCAAATCAGACGCGCAGAGAAAAAAGACTCTTCCGCTGTCTGAACTGTGATTCGTCTGATTTGTCTGAATACTCTGAATTTCAATCAGATTCATCAGAATAATCAGACGAATCACAGTTCGGACAAAGGGTAAGCACGGGGGCTTACCCCTACGGCGTCTTTGCGAGAATTTTATTTTACCTCAATCAGCGGAAAATATATGCAAATAATACAACCTCTTGAAATCGAAGTCAAATTTTATGTGACAGACATAAGCGCTCTGCGCGACAGAATCCTTGCAGCGGGTGCGGTCAGCGCAGGGCGTATTTTTGAAAATAATATACGATTTGAAGATATAAATCAAAGTTTAATTAAAAAAAATTGCCTGCTGCGGCTGCGGCAGGATACAGGCGCAAAACTCACCTTCAAATCCACGCCGCCTCCGGAAGACAATCAGTTCAAGATACGCAGAGAGCTGGAGGTCGGGGTCAGTGACTTTTCCGCCATGTACAGCATATTGGAATCGCTGGGTTTCCATAAGGAACAGACTTATCAAAAATGGCGGGAATCTTTTGTGATAAACGGAACGCATCTCTGCATAGACGAAATGCCTTACGGGAATTTTCTGGAAATCGAGGGCGAAAAAGAAAATATCAGGGCTTGGGCGCATCAGCTCGGTTTGCAGTGGGAAAAAAGGATTCTTCCCAGTTATCTGAAAATTTTCAGTATCATAAAAGAAAAACAGCATCTGGTTTTTTCTGACCTTACATTTGACAATTTTAAACATATTGCAGTGGATTTCACGGAATATCTGCCGCTGATCGAAGCCGGGGAATAAAAATAATGTTTTCAGTCATCACTTTCAATCTGCGTTTCGGACTGGCAAATGACGGTCCCAACAATTGGGACACGCGCAAAAAACTTTTTCCCGCTCTTTTTGAAAAATATCAGGCGGATTTTATCGGATTTCAGGAAGCAAATGATTTTCAGGCGGATTTTCTGAAAGAAATTCTGAATGAATATAAGATGATCGGAGAAAGGAGACCCGCGCCCCGATTCTGGCAGAACAATCTTATTTTTTACAGATCCGCGTGGGAATGTATTCATAAGGAACATTTTTTTCTGAGTCCCACGCCGGATATTCCGAGCCGTTCCCGAAACAGCCGCTGGGCCCGGCAATGCACCGTCGGTGTGTTTGAAAAATCCGCTTATCGCCTGATATGCGTCAATACGCATTTTGATTTTGATGCCCAAGTTCAGAGCGAAAGTGCTGAAATCATCATGCAGCGGCTCTCGCGTCTGCCGGACAATGTGCCTGCCGTGATTACGGGCGACTTCAATGCTGATCCGTCCCGGCGCTGCCATAAAATTTTTACCGGCGAAGTCTCAGCCGGAGCGCGACTTTATTTCAAAAATGCTTTTGCACCGTCTTTTCCCGGCACCTATCACGGATTTACCGGCAAAACCGACGGCGACCACATTGACTGGATTCTTTACCGGGGACAGATATTTCCCGAACATGCTGCCGTTATATGGGATGCCGGCGAGGGCATTTATCCTTCGGATCATTTTCCGCTTTGGGCAAGTTTCAGGGAGGGAATTTAAACGAATCAATTTTACGACTGTTGTGGATAAATATAATGATCCGCTTTTGTTTTTCTGCCACAGACGCACACAGACATGCACAGACCGATTTCCGCCTCTGAATATAATTTCTTGAATGATAAGGAATCATTCTTATTTTATATAGAAAATCAAATATATTCGGGAGGCAGGCTATGAATGAAAATAAAATAAAAATCGGAAATCTTACAAAAGTGACGCTCGGCATTGAAGCCGGAGCATCTTCGGATGACAATAGTCCGAGGCAGGAAGCCTTTTCTTTTGAATTTATCTTCGGTCTGGGTACGGCAGGACTGACGCCTTTTGAATGCGAGTTAGCCGACAAAGCTGAAGGAGATGAAATTTTTCTGAATTTGAAACAGGCGCATCTCCGCAACACTTTTGAACATATCTGTTTTCCATTGCATCAGCTTTCGGGACAGACGGATAATTTTTCGCTGAAAGCGCGAGTCCTCAAAGTAATTCCGGCAGAAAACCGGGAGGTGATAAAGGCACTGGCGCAGATGGCTGCCTGCGATCACGGAGACGGAGCCTGCGGAGATTCCTGCTGTCATTTTCATTAACCTGATGAAGTTTCTCGCAAAGACGCAGAGAAAAGCTTTTTTTTTGAACGGTTCTGCTTTGCGCCTTTGCGAGAAACTTTTTCATTTCCGAGGGCAGGCGGCCTTCCCTTACATAACTTTTTCCAGAAGCCAGAAAAGAAACATGCCCAGAACCACGGTTCCGCCGAGAGATTTTGTTTTCACTGCAAAAAGAAAAGTCGGAATTGCCGCCAGCAGTTCGGGGCGAAATATCTCGATGTGTCTCGGACTGCCTGCGGTGATGAGTTCCGGCAACAGCAGCGCGCTCAGAATGGCGGCAGGAATCAGATCGAGCCATTCAATAATAAGCGGCGGAAGCTTCCGTTTTGACAGGAAAAAAAGCGGAATCCAGCGGGGAATATAGGTGACAAGCCCCATGCCGACAACAAGTATCAGATATTCAGATTTAATCATAATCTTCTTTTTTGAGAGATAAAGTTTCTCGCAAAGTTCGCAAAGTTTTTTTATAAAAAGCTTTTCTTTGCGTTCTCTGCGCCCTTTGCGAGAGATAAAATTTCTCGCAAAGCACGCATCTGTTTTCAGCCGGGCCGCAAAGAAAATAAAGGATTTTTCTTATAAAAATCTTTGCGCTCTCTGCGCTCTTTGCGAGAAACAAAATTAAAGTCTCTTAAATGCGAGCATCAGCGTTGCCGCCAGCACAGACGCCAGCACAACATAGATATTTCCGGGAATTATCAGCGAAAAAATAACGGATAAAACGCCGGCAAGAATCGCTGTGATCAGATGTTTTCTCCCCCGAATCTGAAATATGAGCAGACAGATAAACATGGCAACGAGCGCGTAGCCGATTCCGAATGCCCGCTCCGGAATGAACTGTCCGCCGTAGCCGCCGATCACCGTGCTTGCCACCCATGCCATGTTGGCGATGTGATTGACGACCAGCGAGCGGTTCAAATCCCAGCCGCCCTCCCTGAATCGTGCAAGATTGATCGCAAAACTTTCATCTGTAACGCCGTAGGCAAAAAGCGAAAGCTTCTTTCTGTCCGAATTGCCCAGAAAAACCGCCAGCGACGAACTCATCAGCAGATGTCTGATATTGACGATAAAAGTGGTGAGGATGATGGAAGCGGCTGCCGCGCCTGCGGAAAGCATGGATACAGCGATAAACTGGGAACTTCCCGCAAAAACAAACAGTGACATCAGACCGATTTCAAGGGGCGTCAGACCGGCTTTGCGGGCAAGCACGCCGAAAGCAATACCGATGGGAACATATCCGACACAGACAGGCCAGACCGCTGCCCATCCCTGCATGAGTGTATTTTTATTTTCTTTCGTGTTTTCCTGTTTCATCTTTTTGTGTTTCATATTTCGTACTTTCGCCAAAACATAAAAACAGACTTCGTGCTTTCACGGTTCATTTTTTTACCACATTTTTTCCCTGTCAGAAAGAAAAATCTTGACAGAATTATTTTTTCCAAATATATACATTGAGTTTTTGATGATCGCAATCGCAATATATTGAAATCCCTGTTTGGGAGTATCTGTGCTTCCGAATAAGGGTTTTTTTTTGCTTTTACCGTAAAGTCCGGACCATGATTTGTAGGATTTTAAGGATTTACATGATTTTGTTTACCTGCCTTCCGGATACGAGGCGCGGCGGCAGATCCCGCGAGAAAGCTCAGATTTGCCGATCTGAACCGAAAGAAAGCGGAAAGTCATTTCTTCTCGGTTTCTTAATCCTCAATATCTCTAAATTCTCATAAGCTTTTGAAATTACTGATACAGACATTCATCATCAACGATATAAGTGATGTACAGCTTTTTTTTAACCGCAAGGGACACAAAGATCACAAAAGTCAGAGACTCCTTAGTGTTCTTTGTGCCTTTTTGCGGTTAAAAAAAAATTGTGTTTGAAAAAATCGTAGGGGCAACCCCCTGTGGTTGCCCTGTGCTTGGTTGCCTATTTGCAGGGTAAGCACAGGGACTTTACCCCTACGGACATTTTATTAAAATCTGGTCGCAAATTATGGTCGTTAAATATATAATTTTTTACACATTTTTTGTACAAAGGAAGGATTATGAAGAGCGATATTAGAAAAGTCAGAAACATCGGCATCAGCGCGCACATTGATTCCGGCAAAACAACGCTTACGGAACGCATTCTCTTTTACACCAAACGCATCCATGCCATTCACGACGTGAAGGGAAAGGACGGCGTAGGCGCGACCATGGATTCCATGGAACTTGAGAAAGAGCGGGGCATCACCATTGCTTCGGCTGCCACTTTCTGCGAATGGCGGGAGCATGAAATCAATATCATTGACACGCCCGGGCATGTGGATTTTACCATAGAAGTGGAACGCTCCCTGCGGGTGTTGGACGGCGCGGTTCTGGTGCTGTGTTCGGTGGGCGGCGTGCAGTCCCAGTCCATCACGGTTGACCAGCAGATGAAACGCTACAAAGTTCCCTGTCTGGCATTCATCAACAAATGCGACAGAAGCGGCGCGAATCCTTTCCGGGTCATTCAGCAGTTGAAAGAAAAGCTGGGACACAATGCCGTTGCCCTGCAAATCCCCATCGGTTTGGAAATGCACTTTGAGGGTATTATTGATCTGATTGCCATGAAAGCCCTTTATTTTGAAGGCGATAACGGCGAAAATGTCCGTGCGGAAGAGATTCCCGAAAATATGCTTGCCGAAGCCCGTGAAAAACGGGAAGAACTGATTGACGCCGCGTCCATGTTTTCCGATGAACTCATGGAAGCCGCGCTGGAAGGACAGGTCACAGAAGAAATGCTGCTGACCGCCGTCCGCAGAGGCACGCTCACCCGTGAACTCACGCCGGTGTTGATGGGTTCTGCCTATAAAAACAAAGGTGTACAGCCCTTGCTGACCGCTGTTACCGATTTTCTGCCCTGTCCCTCGGATGTTGAAAATGAGGCGATTGACATGGATCATGACCATGCGTCGGTCATTCTTTCCAGCGATCAGGGAAAGCCCATGGTCTCGTTTGCATTCAAATTAGAAGACGGGCAATACGGGCAACTGACTTATATCCGGGTGTATCAGGGAACCCTTGCCAAAAGCGACACGATTATCAACATCCGCACCGGCAAAAAGGTGAAGGTGGGCAGAGTGGTGCGTATGCACGCGAATCAGATGGAAGAAATTCAGAAAATTCCGGCAGGCTATATCGGCGCGCTCTTCGGAATTGACTGCGCTTCCGGGGACACCTTTGCCGCGCCGGGCGTCAACATGACCATGACGTCCATGTATGTTCCGGAACCCGTGATTTCCCTTGCCATCGCGCCCAAAGATAACAAATCGGAAATCAATATGTCCAAGGCATTGAACCGCTTTACCAAAGAAGACCCGACATTTAAAACCTTTGTCAGCGAAGAAACGGGCGATACGATTATCTCCGGAATGGGCGAACTGCATCTGGAAGTTTACATTGAGCGGATGCGCCGGGAGTATAATGCCGAAGTCATCACGGGCGCGCCCCGGGTCGCATACCGGGAAACCATTACCCGGAAAGCGGAATTTAATTACATCCATAAAAAACAGACCGGCGGCTCGGGTCAGTACGGTCGGGTGGCAGGATATATCGAGCCTTTTTCCGATGGCGATTTTGAATTTGAAAACAGAGTGACGGGCGGCTCCATTCCCACCCAGTATATTCCGGCATGTGAAAAAGGCTTTCGGAAATGCCTTGTAAAAGGTCCGAAAATGGAATTTCCGGTTACGGGTGTCAGGATTGCGATTAATGACGGCGCGTCGCATTCGGTTGACTCTTCCGATATGGCGTTTCAGGCAGCCGCGCGGGGTGCCTTTTTAGAAGGTTATGCCAAAGCCGGCGCGATTGTTCTTGAACCGATTATGAAGGTGGTTGTGGAATCTCCCACGGAGTTTCAGGGACCGGTCATGGGTTCTTTGAACCAGCGGCGCGGCATGATCGTGGGCGCGCAGGACGAGGGACATATCTGTGTGATCGAGTCTCAGGTTCCGCTTGCAGAGATGTTCGGTTATTCCACCGTTCTGCGGTCTCTGACGCAGGGAAAAGCGCAGTTCACCATGGAATTTTCCGCTTATAAGCAGGTTCCCAAAAGCATTGAGGAAGAACTGATTAAAAAAGCCGCGGAAAATAAAAAGCATGTGGCATAGCAGGGGAATTGAGAATTGAGAAGTGAGAAGTGAGAAATAGTTATACCAATTCGCTTTCAAAAACCGTGTTTTCCGTAAAACCGCTTTTCAATACCAATTCGCTTTCAAAAACCGTGTTTTCCGTAAAACCGCTTTTCAAGCGGTTTCAGCGATTTGAAAAATCGCTGTACGGTCTGAAAATGCCCATATTTGAAAGCGAATCCGTATTACTTCTCATACCGATCCGATTTCAGCATTGTTTCTCACTTCTCAATTCTCAATTTTTTATTACTATGGTTATTTATCTTTCAGAAAGGAAATACAGGATGGAAAAAAAAGAGTTTGTTTTTCGTAACCCGCTGAGACTGATGGGATATGAGACAGAAGATATTCTTCCTCCGGGAGGGTTCGGAGCTGTTCTTGCCCGCGCCGGTCTCGGAAAAACAGCGATTCTCGTGCAACTGGCTTTGGACAGCCTGCTGCACAGCAAAAATGTCCTTCATATCAGCCTCGCGGATCCGGTGAAAAAAGTCTGTCTCTGGTATGAGGAAGTTTTCCGCAATGTTGCGGATCATTACGGTATTCAGCAGACAGATCATATATGGGAAACGATTTTGTCCCACCGTCTGATTATGACATTCAATATTGACAGTTTCAGTGTGCCGAAACTTGAAGAAAGGCTGACAGACTTTGCAGAGCAGGCAATTTTTCTGCCCCGGGTGGTTCTGATTGACGGGTTCCGCTTTGATGAAGCCGAAGCAAGAAAATCGCTTCCCGATCTGAAGAAATTGGCGGAAAATAACGGGCTGCATGTCTGGTTCACCGTGCGGACCCATCGCCATATTCCCCCGGGACCTGACGGCATTCCTCCCGCACTGTCCGACGTGATGGGACTCTTCAATGTGGTGTTTCAGCTTCAGCCCGACGGAAAAGAAATCCGCCTCCTTGATCTCAAAGGCGGAAACGCTCACCCGGAGGCGTCTCCGCTGCTGCTGGACCCTTCCACAATGCTGATAAAAGACCGTGCCAGCGCCTGACCATTCCGGAGTACTGTAGAACGGCCCGGCTAAGAATAGACCTGTTTTTAACCCGGGCTGTTTTACTGTGTTCAAGAATGTAGAACGGGTTTAAAACCCGTTTTACCACTCCGGACACGGCGTGAATTAAATAACAGTGAAATGAATTGCCTGAGGCGAATCCGGTGTGACCTTGCGCCCGAGTCCGATAATGCCGCTGCCGTGGATAGGCAATTCATCCTGTTTGAGATTCATGCCTTTTTTTCCGACAATAAACACATAAGTGCCGTTGGTACTCTGGTCAATGAGCAGAAATTTGCCGTTACGGTATTCAAATCGGGCATGAGAGCGGGAAACGCGGTTATCCTGCACCACCAGATCATTGTGACGCTGGCGTCCCATGGTCGCGGCGGGGCGCTCCTGACTGATTTCAATAATATGGTCATGGAACCGCAGTTCAAGCAGACGCAGGGGCGGCGATTGGTGTGTCGCCTGCGGTTCCGACATCTGCGTGACAGGAAGCAGCAGTATGGTATCACAAACCCTGCATCGGGGAGGGGGATCCGTGTCAATATTGATATGATCCGTCTCGATCTCGTTTTTTGTACCGCATTCCTCACAAAAGACAAGCATGATGACTGTCTCCCTTCCGGATGCCTGATACCGTTGCGGTTATTGTCTTTCTCTCCATCGTTTCAATTCTTCTCTGTCAATGCAGAGCGGCCCGGGTTAAAACAGACAACCCGCTTTACTGAGGATGTGCTGTAGAGCGGCCCGGGTTAAAACAGACAACCCGCTTTGCAGATGTTATTGTCTTTCTCTCCATCGTTTCAATTCTTCTCTGTCAATGCAGAGCGGCCCGGGTTAAAACAGACAACCCGCTTTGCAGATGTTATTGTCTTTCTCTCCATCGTTTCAATTCTTCTCTCAGGGCTTTGAATTCGGACTGAATGGTCCGGTGAATTTCTCTCAGCATCTGCACAACGGCATCCTGATGACTGTCCGTATCTGTCCGGAGCGGTTCGTTATACGCGACAACCGGTTCTTCCTGAACTGAGCCGGGAAATCGGGACGGTATCGGCGCGGAAATGCCGACTTCCTCTTCTTCTGCATAGCTATGCTCAGGCGCATGAGATGCCGGTGCGGGTTTTTCCTCCGTTTTCAGAGGAGAATCCGATTTTCCTGTGATAATATCTTTTAATTTTTTATACTTGTTTACTTCGCTGACCAGCAGTTTTTTCTTAGCTGCCTCATTCATATCCGGAGATGCTGTCACTTTCTCAAGATTCTCGAAAACAGAGTTCAGCAAACTGATGGAGTCGGGATGGGATTCCGCCTTTTTTTTCTGGATATACTTACCCAATGAATCCAGTAATTGCAGAAAAGCGACGATAATTTTATCCTCTTTGCATGTCACTTTCAGCTTTTCAATCTCTTCGCCCAATTTCTGCATGACCTCATCGCTTATTTCCCATTCTAATGATAAAATAACAGATTTGAGATCGTTAATCAGGGAATTTTCTGCTTTCACGGTTTTCATTTCTTCCCCTTCCTGTTCCCATGCACCGGATTCAAAGTGAGAGGCGGGGCCGCCTTTAAGTTCAACAACGTCCTGTTCGTCTTCTCCCCCGGCAAGACCGCCTCCTCGGTTCTCCGCCTCTGTTCTTTTATTTCCGAAAGAAGCGCCCTGCCGGTCATCATCATTGTCTCCGAAGAGATCATCAAGGCGGCCGTTTACTTCGGCAGCGATTGTGCCATCTTTATTGGAGCCCAATTGTTTACCCTCCTGAGAGTCTCAGATGAAAAAAAGCCCTGATCTTAGCCCTGACCTGATTTGCAGACTGCATGTCCGCCTGACAGGGCAGCCTGTGACAGCCTGTAAGACATGGCGGATTTTTTACCGTAAATGCTTTATTTTTTCAACCGCCTCTCCGATTTTCAGACGCAGCAATCCCAGCGACAGTTCTTTTCCGACGATGGAAATCAGAAGAAACTCATTGTTCACCCTGCTGAAGTGAATACTTTCCTTTTCGCCTTTGTGGAAGAGCAGAGAAAATTCGTTCTCTCCGACAATTTTCGCCATGGTATCAACTGCGGCAAAATTTGCCGATGCCAGCGCCGCCAATGAGTACAGATCATGCTCACAGGTCCCGTCATCGCATTTTGCCACGATATTTCCTGCCATGTCAATCAGCAGAACACTGCGGATGCCGCTTTTGACAAGGTACTCCCTCAGCACATTTTCAATATGATCCAATTCTTCCTGATTCAGCGTGTAATCAGTAAAAACAACATGGTCGTCATAATTGGAACCCAATTTCATTCCCTCCTATTTCAGAACCCTGTTATTTTAAAACAGATTGCAGGGAAGTCATGGTCAGGGAGATAATTTTTTTCATGGTCGCCACCACATTGTCGCCGGTCGCGGCGCTGGCAGGAAAAAAAGGAACTTTCAACTGGCTGTTGAGGTCTTTTTCCATTGTTTCCAGTGACAGCAGCGGAATCCCCTGCGCTTCAAGGTCCCGTTTGTTGTATTGCAGCACCAGCGGTATCTTGAAAATGCTTTTTTTGTATGTTGCCAGATTTTCCTGAAGGTTTTTCAGGGAAAGGATATTTTTTTTCCGCTGTTCCTCCTGAGAGTCCGCAACAAACACCATGCCGTCCACACCCTTGAGAACCAGCCGTCGGGTCGCATCGTATTTGACCTGTCCCGGAACCGTGTATAACTGTATTTTCACATCATATCCCATGATCTTTCCGATGTCAAAAGGAAGGAAATCAAAAAAGAGCGTCCGGTCTCCGTGAGTCTTGATACTGACCATATCCGACTTGATTCTGTCCCTGAATTTCTTGTAAATGTATTCGAGGTTGGTGGTTTTGCCGCCCCTGCCAGGCCCGTAATAAACGACTTTTGCCTGAACCTCTTTGGTCCTCATATTAACAAATGCCAAAACAGTTCCCTCCTCACCGCGATGTATTAATCAAATAGTGACATTCCGTAAAAAGAAACCCCCCGGCTCCCGGCACATCAGTGTTTCCATACCTTATGGATTTTATCAACAGCTTCAGCAACTTTGAGCCGCAGCAATCCCAGAGACACTTCTTTTCCGAATATGGTGATGAGCAGGAAATCGTTGTCAACCTTGCTGAAATGGATATTTTCATTTTCTCCTTTGTGGAAGAGCAGGGAAAACTCTTCTTCTCCGACAATTTTTGCCATCGTATCAACTGCTGCAAAGTTTGCGGATGCCAGCGCTGCCAGCGAATAGAGGTCATGCTCGCAACGTCCGTTATCCCGCTGTGCGATAATATTGCCGGCCATGTCAATCAGTAAGGCACTGTGGACACCGCTTTTAACCAAGTCCTGGTCAAGGACATTTTCTATCCTTTCCAAGTCTTCCTGGCTCAGGGTATAATCCGTAAAAGTGACATTGTCGTCATAATTGGATCCCAATTGTTTTTCCTCCTAAGTTCAATTCATTTTTTAAGGAAGTCATTATCTGATATATATTTCATTTTCAGGGCTTTCCCGCTTTTTTGTCTGTGATTTTCCGCAGGGGGGCATGAAATGCCATTTTTAACACAAAGGCTGAAATAACCGATAGCATATTTAAGAATATTATATCCCATTCTTTTGCCGATGTCAAAAAAATCGCTTACAGCACACAGAATTTACCGGAATTGACAACTCGTTAAAACCTGAGTCCGATATAAGCCCTGCGTTTCCCTCTTTGCAAAAAGGGGAAGCCCCCAGGCTGCATAACATGATGTATTCAAACATTTTTACATTTACAACATCGGCAATTCCGCATATATTGGACATTATCGGAAATAAGCGGCTGCCCCCCCCTTTTTTTTTATTAAAAACGATATTAAAAACGATATTAAAATCGGTCTCGCAAAGGACGCAAAGAGCGCAAAGGACGCATCAGTAAAGCGCCCGGCTTAAAACAGACTCTGTTTTCAGCTTGGGTCGCTTTAAAGCGATTTGGTCTATTTTAAGCCTGGCGCTTTACTGAGACCCCTCTGCGCCAAAGCTAAGACCAAAGCTAAGAATAGACGCGAGAACCTTTTTTTATTTCCGATAATGTCTGTTGCGTTTATATTCATAACAAATCGTACAGAGCCGTGTCAATATTTCAGAATAAAACACACTGCTGTTTATCCTCACATCTGCTGACCGGACATAGCTGATCCTGTAAAATATAAAAAAATCTTTTGTAAACGGGAATCTTCTTTGACAAGAACAGCTCTGTGGCATAATATAATTTTATATTTTGAAAAGTTCAAAGAAAAAAACTTGAAAATGAATCTGTTCCGCAATAAATTTTTCGGAGAATCTTGCCGCGTTGAAAAAATTATTCATTTCCATTTTGATTGTTCTGTCAGTGCTTGCCGCTGCTTTCTGTTATGTTTTCAATGATATTATGCAATATGGACGCCTGCCCGCCGGCGCAGCGCAGACAGAGGTTTTTTTAGACATCGGCCCTGGACAGCATTTCAATGTCACCTCGGAACTTCTGCATCAAAAGGGGCTTATTAAGCATCCGCTTAAATTCAAACTCCTTGCCAGAATCAAAAACGCCGACAAAAAAATCAGAGCCGGGGAATACTGTCTTTCCGCCACGATGCCGCCGAATGAAATCCTTGAAATTATGACAAGCGGAAAAATTTTTCTCCGCAAGCTGACGGTTCCCGAAGGTGACAATATATATCAGATTGCCGCAGCCGTCAGCCGCTCAGGGCTGGGAACGGAAAGCGATTTTTTACAGGCGGCGACAGACCCTGATCTTGTCCGCAAAAAAGGAATTGAAGCGCAGACCTTTGAAGGCTATCTTTTCCCGGATACATATTATTTTCCCAAAGGCGTGAAGCCGGAAAAAATCATTGCCACGATGGTAAAACGCTTTCACGGCATTTTCAGCCATGAGTGGGAAAAACAGGCGCAATCCCTGAATTTTTCCGTGCATGAGACTGTTACCCTTGCCTCTGTCATTGAAAAAGAAACCGGCGTTGCCGAGGAACGTCCTCTCATTTCTTCGGTTTTTCACAACCGCCTGAAAAAAGGGATGCGTCTTGAGAGCGATCCCACTGTGATTTACGGGATCAAAGATTTTGACGGCAATATCACCCGCAGGCATCTTGAAACCCTGACGCCGTACAATACTTATAAAATCAAAGGTCTGCCTCCGGGTCCCATTGCAAATCCGGGGCAGAAAGCAATTGAAGCCGCGCTTTATCCTGCGGATACAGCGTTTCTTTTTTTTGTTTCAAAAAATGACCATACCCATCAGTTTTCAACAAATTTAACAAATCATAGCAGAGCTGTAGAAAAATATCAATTGTCAAGGTGACAAATAATGAATTTTGCGTCTTTTTCAGAAGAACAGTTGGCGGGGCAGCGGCTGACGGTAGGTTTTGACGGGACTGATCTGAACAGCGATCTGAAATTTCTGATTGATACCGTAAAAATCGGGGGTGTCATTCTGTTTTCGAGAAATCTGCTGAATCCTGCCCAAATTAAAGATTTGTGCAAAGCGGTTCAGGATTATGCGGCTGACTGCGGACAGCCGCCGCTGTTTATTGCCATAGATCAGGAAGGCGGGCAGGTGGCAAGACTGAAGCCGCCGTTCACGCAGTTTCCGGGAAATCCGGCAATAAAAAATGAGGCGGATGCGGTCTGTTTTGCCGAAATCACGGCAGCGGAATTGAAAAGCGTGGGCATCAACATGAACATGGCCCCGGTCATGGATGTTGCGCCGGAGGGAATGCAGAGCATCATGGCAGGCAGGGCTTTCCGTGGCGATCCGGAGCGGGTGTCGGTATTGGGTGTGAAAGTCATTGAGACGATGCAGAAAAACGGTGTTCTGGCTGTGGCAAAACATTTTCCGGGAATCGG
>JAIFKL010000197.1 GCA_020049595.1 Desulfobacteraceae bacterium | reverse complement strand
AAAAAAATAATTGAGCCACGAAAGCACGAAAAAAGAACGAAAAACACGAAAGTTTTTTCTTTTTTCGTGTTCTTCATAACTGCCGCTGTTCTTATAAAATGACATAAGATGGTCGTGCTTTCGTGGTAAAAAAAGTGATTTGTCTGTAAGATTTCTCACTTCTCACTTAAAGGAGCGTATCACCATGATTGATGTATCACTGCTTCAGGATTTTATTGCAGAAACACTGGAACATCTTGAAGAAATGGAAACCAATCTGCTTCAGTTGGAAAATCAGCCTGACAGCCGGGAAATTCTGAACGATATTTTCAGAGCCGCCCACACCGTCAAAGGCAGCGCCGAGTATCTGGGCATGGAAAAAATCGGCGAACTTTCACATAAGCTTGAAAATTTGCTGGAAATCATCCGCCACGGAGATTACAGACCCGATAAAGAGATCATAGATATACTGATAGATTCAAAAGACCGCATCGCGCTTCTGATTGAAGACTTGGAGCGGACACAGACAGAAGCAACAGATATCGGCGAGCTGGTTGAGCGGATTGATCTGCTTGCCCGGAAAGCATCCGGTCAGGAGGAAACCGCGCCGGGTCCTCAGGAGGCTCAGACGCCGGATGTCTGCGAAAACCCGGAAAAAACAGATCAGGCAAGGCTTCAGAAATATTACAGCGATCTCAAAGTTCTGCTGTATGAAATGGCGCGAGGCGATATCCGGGAGAGCAAAAAGGACAAGGCGATCAGGATTCTCGAAGAATTTATTGAAATTTCCTCATGTATCGGTTCCGCTGATTTCACAAAAAATCTTGAAAAACTGAAAAGTCAGGCAGTGATGCTGTCCTTTCCCGATGATGCCGGAGACATTCTTGCGGATCTGCACCGATACATGAATTACGTGATGCCGCAGTCCTACACGCCTGTGTCGGAAAAGTCCGCAGAATCCGCAGATGACAGACTTTCGGAAGATGATCTTTTTTCAGGCCCCGCAGCAGAAAACGAGCCATCCCAAGCTGAAGCCGTATCGGATACGAAAACAAAAAATACGGTTCTGAAAGAAAATCAGGCGGATACACTTTTCTCCGAAGAAGATGAAATTTACGAAGAAGAATACGACGATGAACTTTTTGATATATTTATTCAGCACTTGAAAGAAAACCTTTCTTTACTGATAACAGAGACCGCATCGCTGATTCACGGGAAAAATAAAAGCGAAATACTTGAAAAATGCCTCGGGCATATCAACAAACTGATTTCTTCTGCCAACTACATGGATTACAAGAAGCTTACCCGGCTTTATGAAATCTGGATCGCAGAGATTGAAAAATCAATAGGAAGCCTGTCCCGAAAAGAAAAAATCCTTTTTTCCACGCCCCAAGGAACAGTATCAGATATTAAAGCGGGTATGGAGGCTTACATCGTCTTCATTGCAAAACGCTTTCCCCGATATGATCTGGAAACAGGCTTAAAGAGCCGGACACCGAGTTCATCGCCTGAATCCGCCGGCGGCAAACCCGCTGCCCAAGAAGAACTGCTTGCCATAGATGTCTCGGATATTGATCTTGAAGAAGACGGATTGTCCTCTGTTTCCGCTTCGGATGAGGAAACAGCGTCAGAGAAGCCGGAGACAGAACCCCAAGTCGCTTCCGTCGCTTTCTCGGAAGATGAATCGGAACCGGAAACAGAACCCCAAGTCGCTTCTCTCGGAATCTTGGACGAGGAAGACGGGCAGGAAGAAGAAGATTCGAAACTGTCTTTGTCTTCCGAGAAAGAAGAATCTGCTGATAAGAAATCTGAATCCCGACAGAAACAGGAAAAAAAGGAACCGGTATCTGCCGGCGTGAAGACAGCAGCGGATTCGGACTCGGCACAGTCCTATAAAGAAGATACCTATCAGGGACTTTTTGACGAGCTTGAAGACGCGTTTGAGTCCGGCGCAGACGCATCCGATCCGGAATCTGATGCTATATCCGACGAACCGGACCCTGAAATGTATTCGGCAGATACGGAGGAAAAACTTCTCTCTTCTCCTTCTCAGAAATCCCATCCCAAATTTCCCGAAACGCCTTCAAAAGCAATGTCCGCATCAGACAATTCTCAAACGTCTGTCATAAGCGAACCGGGCGGCTTTCCCGATACAGTGACCGAGGCGGCACCCCTCAGCGATTCGGCATCAGGCTTCCGGGATGAAGCACCTGGAGATATTGCAAAAGCCGATGTTTCCTCTTTTCATCCGGAAAAAGCCGGCAAACAGACCCTGCGGGTGGATGCCAGAAAAATAGACGCGCTGATGAATCAGGTGGGCGAACTGGTGGTCAGCCGTGCGTGGTTTTCGCAGTTGCATTCCGAAATGAAGGAATTGCAGCAGACAATTGCAAACGTACCGGGATTAGATCAGAAAATCATGAAGGGCGTAAAAGCCGTCACCTTCAGAATCAGCGAGGCGACTGTTGCCCTCGGACGGGTGGCAAACGAGCTTCAGGAAGGTGTGATGAAGGTCAGAATGCTGCCCATCGCCCAGTTGTTCAACCGATATCCGCGTCTGGTGCGTGATCTGATTCATAATGCCGAGAAAAAGGTCCGGCTGGAAATTGTGGGAGAAGAAACGGAATTGGACAAGATGGTTATTGAGGAAATCTCGGATCCGCTGATTCACATTATCCGAAATGCCGTTGATCACGGATGCGAGACCCTTGAAGAGCGGCGCTTTGCAGGCAAGCCCGAAGAATGCACTGTCAGATTGGAGTCCTACCATGAGAGCAATCACGTCGTTATCGAAATTTCGGATGACGGAAGGGGCATCAATCCTGCGATTATCAAACGTATTGCTTTGGAAAAGAATTTCTTTTCGACAGATGAATTAGATCGGATGAGTACCCGGGAACTGATTGCCGTCATTATGAAGCCCGGTTTTTCTACCGCAAACTATGTCAGCAAAACATCGGGCAGGGGCGTGGGCATGGATGTGGTGAAAAAGAATGTGGAAAAACTGAACGGCACCCTTGAAGTGGATTCGAAGGTCGGGGTGGGAACACGTTTCCGCATCAAGATTCCGCTCACGCTGGCGATTATCCGTGCGCTGCTGGTAAGGGTGGGAGCGGATATTTTCACGGTGCCGCTGGCGGCTGTGGAGGAAACGCTGCGGGTTTTTGAACACGAAATCACCATGATAGAAGGCATTGAAGTCATTCATCTTCGGGACGCCACGCTTTCTCTGCTGCGTCTTTCCGAGATTTTTGGCATCACTTCCAACTCGCCGGATCCCTACAAATCTTTTGTCGTTGTAGTGAATACGGGAATGCACCGGGTCGGGCTGGTGGTGGACGCGCTGATCGGACAGGAAGAAACCGTAATCAAGCCGCTGGTGGATTACTTGCAGGAAAAAAGCGGTTTTTCCGGCGCCACGATTCTGGGAGACGGACGCATCTCGCTGATTCTCGATGTCTATGAACTGGTGAATATGTCTATCGGCAGGCGCCTGAAAAGAAAGGAATATATGTCCGCTCAGGAAGGAGCGGAATTTGCTGTTCCTTTTAATATGACCATTCATTAATGCTGAAAATTCTCCGGAGTGCGGATGACATTTGCCGGTTAATCGTCAGCGGTCCCCGATCAAATTGAATTTGATTCCAACTATATAAAATAACAGATTATTTTAAAGTCACAAAATAAGGAAGATGGTATCTGTCATGCCTGAAAAAAAATCGGAAACAGAGTACGGAGCAAACAGAAAGGACCGGCTTGTTATCAGGGAAAACAGCATTGAATACGGCAAGAGCTTAAATATCGGCTATACACGGACCTGTAATTGCGGTACCACACATATAAACTGTATGAGCGCAAAGGAATGGCTGAAATCACAGCTTGGCGTATGGCAATTTTCTTATGAATCTCGAGATGTTCGCGATAAGAAGCTTCATCCTGCAACCTTTCCGATTTCGCTTTCAAAAAAAGTCATAGAACTGTTTTCCCATCAAGGCGAACTTATCCTTGATCCTTTTGTCGGAAGCGGAACAACGCTGCTGGCAGCGAGCGATACAGACAGGAATGCAGTTGGTTTTGACTTGCAGAAACACTACATAGATATTTGCGAAAACAGATTGGGCCAGCAAGCTGATTTGTTCAAAAATTCAAGACAGGTGGCTGTTCATGACGACGCACACAACATTCATCGTTATATTTCAAATGATACTTTAAGCCTGATATGGACATCGCCGCCTTATGCCAATTTGCTCAACCGCAAACGAAAAAATAAATCCAGAAGAGACCGGAATAACGAACAGCTCGGAAAGGTGGAACAATATTCACAAGATGAACGCGATCTCGGAACAATGTCCATAGAGGATTACACAAAAGCAATGGGCGATATTTTTGAATCTTTGCTTCTGTTATTGCGCCCAAAAGCACATTGCGTAATCAATGTGCCTGATATGTGGTGGGAAAATCAAAGAATCACCATCCATGTTTCACTTATCGAAGCGTTGCGGAAAAGAGGTTATGAACTGCGGAATATCATTATTTGGGACAGAACAAATATTGTCAATAAAATAGGTATCTTCGGATGGCCAAGCAATTACATTACGATGGGAATCACTTTTGAATATTTGCTTGATTTTTGGCGGCCGCCCTGCAACAAGGAAACCGAATCTCCCCTTGAGGGGGGATTCCTGGTCTTAACTTAATGGCATTGCGGCCGCATTCCCACGCAGAGCGTGGTAACGTAGAACGGGTTTCATCTATTTTCAGCTTTGGCGTTTTACTGTGCTGAAACTGTAGAACGGGTTTCATCTATTTTCAGCTTGGCATTGCTGAAATTTCGCCTTGCGGCTCATTTCAGCACTCCGGACCGCGGTTCCGGAGTGCTGAAATGAAATTTTAGCAAATGCTGAAATTTCGCCTTGCGGCTCATTTCAGCACTCCGCGTGGGAACGAGAGAATACGACGAAAAAATCAAGGGAAGACAGTTGAACCGTGACAGATAAGGCAAAAATAAAAGTTCTGGTTGTGGATGACGCAGCATTTATGAGAAAAGCCGTTCCTCAACTGCTGGCAGCAGACCCCGGAATAGAGATTGCAGGTTCTGCCAAAAATGGACTGGAAGCATTTGAAAAAATTCGTTTTCTGAAACCTGATGTGGTGACGCTGGATATAGATATGCCGATAATGGACGGACTGACTGCCGTCAAGCACATTATGATCAAAGCCCCGGTTCCGATTGTGGTGTTAAGTTCGATGTTTACCGACGGCGTGATTACGTTTGAAGCCCTGCGGCTCGGAGTGATGGATTTTCTCCCCAAACCATCGGGAAACGCTCCGGATATTGAAAAAACAAAACAGCACCTGATTGACCGTATCAAAATGGCAAGTTACATGGAACTCGGAAATGTTCGGAGAGTGCGCCTTCCCAAAAAATGGAGCGCGAAAGAACGGCTGGAAAATCTCTATCGTTTTTATCCTTTGGAATATCTTATTGTCATCGGCACAACAGTGGCGGGTCCCAATACAGTCATCCGTCTGCTTTCAAGGCTTTCGCCCATGATTCCGGCAGCAGTGATCGTGATGCAGGATATTTCATCCGAAATTGTCTGTGCTTTTGCAGAGCAGTTCAACCGGCATGTCACATGGCGGATTGAAGCGGCAAGGGAAGGCTTGCTGCCGGAACAGGGAACATGTTATATCTGTTCAAACGAACATGCGGTCCGGGTCCGGCTGAATGAAAAAGGAGATGTCTGTCTGAGCATGGGAGATGAGACCGGATATAAAAGGTCAAATCCGCTGAATCTGCTTTTTTCTTCGGCAGCCGAAATTTTTCATCAAAATACCATCGGGGTGCTGTTAAGCGGAATCGGCGATGACGGCGCGGAGGGTTTTGCCGCAATCAGAAAACACGGCGGCATCACCCTTGCCAAAGACACCCGCTGCTGTGTTTTTCCGAATCTCACAGACAATGCCATCAGAAAAGGGGTGGTTGACATTATATCAGACGATCATAAACTTGCCGGTATCATAGAATCGCTGACAGCTTCCCACTAAGAAACGACCAACTTATAAAAACCTGGTCATTTCTTTTCAGAATCAGAGCCCGGGTACTATACCGAATTTTATAGGAAATCCATGAACAGCAAAGCCACAATCATTCCCGTCGCAAGCGGAAAAGGCGGCGTCGGCAAAAGCATATTTGCCGCAAATCTTGCCATTGCTCTGGCACAAACGGGTCATTCCACAGTGGTGGCAGACCTTGATCTGGGCGGGTCCAATCTTTATACCTGTCTGGGGATGCCAAACAAATATCCGGGCATCGGCGATTATCTGAAATCAGGAGTCATTGAATTCAGTGATCTGATTGTGCAGACCCCGATTCCGAATCTGAAATTTCTTCCCGGAGACGGCAGAACGCCTTTTACGGCAAATATTTCTTATGAACAGCGGCTCCGGCTGATTCAGGAAATCAAAAAAATTTCAGCAAGATATATTATCCTTGATCTGGGCGCGGGAACGATGTTCAACACATTGAATTTTTACGGGCTTGCATATAAAGGCATGATGATAACGACTTTTGAAACGCCCTCGGTTATGAATCTTATCATGTTTCTGAGAAATTTCATGTTTCGGGTGATTTCCAACGGGGTCCGTCATAACCGGAAAGTCCTTGACATGCTGATAGCCACTTTTCAGCAGCCCATGACAGCTTCGTCCCGGGAGCCGCTGACTGTCCCTCATCTGCTGAAAAAGATCAAAGAGATGGACCCGGGTGCGGCGGCACAGCTTCAAAAGACATGCAGTTATTACAGACCCCGCATTATTTTCAATATGGGGGATCATCCTGACGAACTTCATATTCTTAAAAAACTGGATACAGCACTTGCAAACGGTCTTTCCCTGACTGCGGACTGGTTCGGTTTTATCTTTTTTGACGATGCGGTTCGCAGATCGGCAAAAAGAAAAGAAATTCTGATAGTCAAATATCCTGACAGCATTGCCGCCGAAAACATCAGACGTATTGCGGTCCGCGTCGCAAAAAGCTGGGACCGTCCGATTCCCGACAGCGCGCAACGGCTGATGGAAGATGCTCGGAAACAGTATCGGAAGAAGTGAAAATTGAGAATTGAGAATTGAGAATTGAACACATTTTATTTCTCAATTCTCAATTCTCAATTCTCAATTTAATTACGGAGGAATATCTTTGAAAGAACCGATCAATCTCCTGATAGTTGATGATTCCAAGCTGATGCGCCGGGTGATTGCAAAAATCTTTGATGCAGACGACCGGATTCGGGTGGTGGGAGAAGCAGGCAACGGAAAAGAAGCGCTGGAAATGATCCCTCAGCTGAATCCCGATGTTATCACGATGGATATCAACATGCCGGTCATGGACGGCCTCACCGCGCTCAAGCATATCATGATAAAACATCCCAAGCCCGTGGTCATGCTCAGTACGCTGACGCAGGAAGGCGCTGCTGTCACCTTTGACTCGCTCAAATACGGCGCGGTGGATTTTATTCACAAGCCTTCCAATCATCAGCCTGAAACTCTGGAAGAACAATGCCATACCATCATCAAAAAAGTGCTGCTGGCATCGCGTGTTGAAATCGGAGCGATTCGGTATCTCAGAACCGGCAAAACACAGAAGGCGGACAGGGGTTCATCTTCTCAAAATGTCAGTTGGATATGTGCAATAGGCACATCCGAAGGCGGATACGGCACGCTTTTGAAAATTATTCCTTATTTGGAACCTGAATTGCCGGCAGCCGTGGTGGTGGTCCTATACGAGGCTTCGCGCCATGTGGACGCATTTGCCCAGTATCTGAACGAAAACAGCAGCATCAGGGTCAAGCGCGCCGCAGACGGAGAAGCCGTTGAAGCCGGTTTCTGTTATCTCGTTTCCGGCAAACAGTATATCACGCTGCATTCTTTTTACGGCGAATATTCGCTGGCAGTAAATGCGGCGCCCTTTACGGAATCCGAAGGAGGCGTCAACACGCTGTTTTCCTCTCTTGCCGAAATCATGAAAGAACATGCGCTCGGCGTGGTGCTTTCCGGGTCCGGCGAAGACGGTATCGAAGGGCTTGCCGAGATCATCAGGAAAGGCGGAACTGCCATTGTTCAGGAGCCTAAGAACGCGCTTTATAAAGAAACGCCGACCATGGCGATTGAAAAATGCAAATCCGCGATTGTGATACCTGACAGCGATATTGCAGGAGGAATCAACAAAATATGTGCGGGGAAACATCAGAATTGACGGCACAGGAAGGGAAGAAATCGGAAACATCCGAAACCATCAGAGAGGAAGCGGAAGATATTATCATCAGTCATGTTTATGCCGGCATGGGAATGGGTATAATACCTATCCCTTTTGCGGATTTTGCCGGAGTCTCTCTTATTCAGTTGAATCTGATGAGAAAACTTGCCCAGTTATATCGTGTGCCGTTTTCCGAAGATATGGTGAAAAATCTGATCGCCGCGCTGATCGGAGGGGCTGCGCCGCCCTCGTTCAGCCGGTATCTGTTCAGTCTTGTGAAAGCGGTTCCATGGCTCGGAACGGCTGCGGGAATTACCGGCGCCGTTGTTGTGGGAGGAGCCTCAACGTATGCGGTGGGCAAGGTCTTTCAGCGGCATTTTTCCGAAGGCGGCACCTTTCTGACATTTGATCCTGAGAAAGCCAGAAAATTTTACGCTGAGATGTTCCGGGAAGGAAAGGAAGCAGTCGGGCGGGGGTCAGGGGTCAGAGGTAAGTCCCCTGACACCTGACCCCTGGACACCTGACACCTGGACCCCTGATTTCAAAGGAAACAACAATGTTTATTGAAGCCTGTATTCTGGCTGCCGCATTCGGAGGCGGTTCGGAATTACTCAAAAAATTCAGAAACAGGATGCAGAAGCTGAAAAAACAGGAAGAATCGGCACAAGCCCCCGCTCATCAGAAAGTTGTAAAACCGCTTTTCAAGCGGTTTGAGCGATTTGAAAAATCGCTTTACGATCTGAAAACGCGGGGCAGTGATGCTGCTGAAAAAAACCTTCCTGTCATAAAGCGGGCTATTCACCTGATTCAGACAATATCAGCGCCCGTCACCGATCCGGAACAGTTCGGAAAAGAAGTGGACCGCTCACTTTTTCTTTCGCTGGCAGCCGCCGGCATCTCTGTTGCCGGCGCATTGTTCCGGCATCTGTTAAGCTTCATCGCCGCGCTGCTTGTGCTGTATGCCAGTATTCCGATTTTCAGAGCGGCATTCTATGCTGTTTTCAAGGAAAAACGTATCAGCAGAATTGCACTGATTGACTCCTTCGCGGTCATAGCAATGATCGTCTCCGGCTATTACATCGGCGCATCTTCAGCTTCGGCGGCATATTTCGGGGCGCAGAAACTGCGGATGATGGCAGAGAATCAATCAAAAAAGGCATTGCACAATATTTTCGGAGACCAGCCCCGCTGCGTATGGATTTTAAAAGACGGCGTGGAGATAGAATCGCCGCTGGAATCATTGCAGGCGCTGGATATTGTTGTTTTCAGCGCGGGCGAACTGATTGCCGCCGACGGTATCGTTGTGTGGGGAAATGCTTCTGCGGATCAGCATATACTGACAGGAGAATCACAGCCTGCGGAAAAAGGTGTCGGCGACCGGGTTTTTGCCGGTACGCTTCTGTTATCCGGCAAAATTCATATTCAGGTGGAAAAAGCGGGCAAAGAGACGGTTGCCGCAAAAATTGCCGAGATATTGGAAAACACAGCGCGCTTCACCGATGTTATCGAATCGGCGGGGCAGGAGGCGGCTGACACATCGGTGATTCCGGCATTGGCGCTCAGTGCCGGGGGATTTCCCTTTGTGGGTGCCGGGGGAAGCGTGGCATTGCTTTACGGTGATTTTCTGGTCAATATGCGGCTGACCGCGCCCATCGGTATGCTGAATTTTTTACAGATCGCCTCACAGGAAGGCATTCTCATCAAAGACGGACGTTCATTGCAGTTAATCCCCCGTGTGGATACGGTCGTCTTTGACAAAACCGGCACGCTGACATCGGATCAGCCTCATGTCTCATATATTCATACTTTCAACGGCAGGGATGAAACAGCGGTTTTGTCCTGCGCCGCGGCAGCGGAATACAGGCAAAGCCATCCCGTTGCAAGGGCGATTCTCGAAGAAGCCCGAAACCGCAGCCTGACAATTTCGGATATTGATGAAGTTGCGTACAGGGTCGGTTACGGAATTACGGCTGAAACAGGCGGAAAAAAGATTCAGGTGGGCAGCGACCGTTTCATGCTTATGCAGAAAATCAGCCTGCCGGAATCTTTTGACGCCATACTGAAACAGGGAGATGAAAGGGGATGTTCCTTTGTCTGTGTCGCTGTTGATGGCTGTCTTATCGGTGCCGTTGAACTGGAGCCGACGGTGCGTCCTGAAACCGCAGAAGTGCTGAGGAGATTAAAGCGCCGCAATATCAAATTCTGTATTATTTCAGGCGATCATGAAAAACCGACCCGGGCCCTGGCAGCGGCGCTGGGAATTGACTCTTTTTTTGCCGAGGTTTTACCGGAAAATAAAGCAGACCTGATTGAATCGCTTCGGAAACAGGGCAGGAACATCTGTTTTGTGGGCGACGGGATTAACGATTCCATTGCCCTGAAAAAGGCGGATGTATCGGTTTCCATGCGGGGCGCTTCCACCATTGCAACAGACAGCGCCCAGATTGTGCTGCCGGACGGGAGTCTGAAAAAACTCCCGGACCTGTTTGATCTGGCATATAATTTTCAGGACACGCTGAAAAACACTTTTTTTGCGGTAAGCACCCCGATGATATTGGGGATCGGCGGTGTGTTTTTTGCGGGCTTGGGACTTCACGGCATGATTGTGCTGTTTATAACAAGCGTGGCATCGGGCGCGGCTGTCAGCATAACGCCTCTGCTGACATACCGGAAAGAAAAAGATAAATAAGGCTGTGTGCAGCTTTGATTTTCGGCAGCGGTGCAGAACTGCCTCGGCTGAAAACAGATACCTATTTTCAGCTTGGGCGTTTTACTGAGGATGCGCTTTAGAACGGGTTTGTCTGTTTTTAGCCGGGCCGTTTTACTTTGCTGAAATCTGTTCTTAGCCCGGGCGCAGCGAAATTTTAGCTGTAGAACGGGTTTGAAACCCGTTTTACTGTAAAACAGCTGTAGAACGGGTTTGAAACCCGTTTTACTGTAAAACAGCTGTAGAACGGGTTTAAAACCCGTTTTACTTTGCTAAACTAATCTTATAAAATGGCTCATTTCAGCACTCCGGATGCTTAGGAGTGCTTTACTCGGAGGTATCAGGTATGAAAAGGATTGAAAAGTTGTTGGAACGGATTATAACGAGGGTAAATCTCAATCTTCGTGACGCTTCCTTTGACGTGAGACCCTATATCCGTGACATCGTTCCTTTGGATCAGTTGATGAAGTTCTACGCATTTTACGGCATTTCGCCCAACCATCCCATTCACTTTCATTTCAGCAATTCAAATCTTGCGGGGAGCTATTTTCTGGGGCAGTGCAAAGTTGACAATTCCGTGCTTTACAAAAGCGACATACGGGGAGACGAACTCAAAGAAAAAGGAGCTGTTTTTCACTTCCGGGGAACAGACATTCAGTTGGAAGACGATGAAGTCATCTGGATTAAAGACAGTTTTCTGATAAAAACGCTGGTTCACAATTACTCCCACAATCCGGAAAAATTAGACCTTTTTCTGATCAAAAACTCAATCGCGGCGCATTATGCCAACATTCACGGCTCTCCGATTGAGGGATGTTTTCTGGGACCTTTCAGCACTGTTGATCTCTCAAGTCTTCATGACTGTGTTGTGGGCGCATTTTCCTATTTGCAGGTCGGCGAACTGTCTCATAAGAAAATCAGGCCCGGGCGCATCTGGATCAGAGCAAAAGACATGTTTGACTTTGACTACCGCTACAATCCTGAGATATTGAGGAAATATATTGCCTTTGAGCCTGGCAAAGGCACGATGGGCATGTTCATGGACTTTGCCGAAGATCGCAAGCTGGATTTTCAGAGGCTCTATGATGTGGTTCATCTGGACCCGCATATTTCAATGCCCAAAGGCGCTTCGATTAACCGCTATGCCCTGCTGAAAGGCAAAAATCATATCAGTGAAAATGTGCTGGTGGCGCAGCGGGCGTTTTTGGAAAGCGCATGGCTCGGAAAAGGAGCAAACGCTCAGGAAAATTGCTGCATCAGTTATTCCCGCCTTGAAAGCTTTGACATCACCGCGCACGGGGCAACCATTATCTATGCTCATCTGAAGAATAAGGTCTTTGTGGGCTTCAATTCATTTTTGCAGGGAAAATCAGATACGCCCCTCGTTATCGGAGAGGAAAGCATTGTCATGCCTCACACCATCATTGATATGAAAGAGCCTGTCAGCATTCCGCCCCGGCATCTCGTGTGGGGATATATCCGAAACAATAATGATCTGAAAGAACACAGTATTTCCCTTGAAGACCTCGCCAAAGTCAGCGGAGAAATTTCCATAGGAGCCATGCGTTTTAAGGGTTCAGGCGAGCAATTCGTGAAGGCGTTTCAGCACCGGGTGGAACACATATTGGAGGCAAACGGCGCGTTCTTTGACGGTGAAAAAGGCAGAGGACATGCCCAGAAAGGGCAGGAAATTTCTTTTAATATTATACAGCCTTATCCGGAAGGTCCCTTCAAAGGCATCTATCCCGCGATAGACATCAATCCGTGAGGAATTGAGAATTGAGAATTGAGAATTGGAAGTGTTTTATTTCTCAATTCTCAATTCTCAATTCTCAATTAAAACATGAAAGCGATACAACAGCCTTTATTATTTCCCCTTATCACCTTTTCTGCTACGCTGCTGCTCTGGGAATTGCTTGCGCTCCACAGCGGCTGGAGCGAACAGGTTTTTCCGGGACCCGTAAAAGTCTTTGTCGGTATGTGTGAATTGATTTGCAACGGTGCCATGCTCCGCCATGCGGTTGCCAGTCTTTTCCGAGTGACAGCAGGATTTTATCTGGCGATTTTGTTCGGTATTCCTCTGGGTATTCTTCTCGGACGCTGGCGCACAGCCCAGCAGTTTTTAAATCCGCTGATTCAGTTTCTGCGACCGATTTCGCCTCTGGCATGGATTCCGCTTTCCATGCTCTGGTTCGGCATCGGCGACAAGCCCGCGGTGTTTCTGATTTTTCTGGCAAGCTTTTTTCCGCTCGTTGTCTCAACTACCGCAGCGGTGCAGTCCATCAATCCGGTGTATTTTCATGTCGCGGCGAATTTCAACTTCAGCCGATACGAAGTCGTGACAAAAATCATTATTCCGGGGATGCTGCCCTCAGTGCTGACCGCGCTCAGGATTACCGTCACCATTGCATGGCTGGTGGTGGTGGCTGCGGAAATGATTGCAGTAAAATCCGGTCTGGGCTATCTGATATTGGATTCCCGCAACGCGCTGAGAATGGATTATGTCATGGACGGCATGATAGTTATCGGGGCAATCGGATTGCTGCTTGATTATGTGATGACACGCTTAAATCGGATTGACTCTATCGCGTGGGCTTCGGTGGGAGGCAGATAAGCAGCCGGTATTTTGAAGCAGAAAGAGGTAAAAAAAAGATGATAAGAGTTATTGGAAAAGCAAATGAAGTTTGGACATTGAAGAAGATAGAGTCATTGCTTTATCTTGAAACAGAGTTTATAGAAAAACAAATCCGTAATACTCAGGATAAAATAGGAGAGTTTGAACGCAGATACGGAAAAACAGGGCAACGCTCTCTTTACGGGTTTGTTGACGATATGGAACTTTTAGAATGGGAAGGAGAAATTGAGACCATCAAACGCTTGGAGAAGAAATTAACATCGCTTAAAGAGATAAGCTTTGAATATGAATGACTATATTTCAAATTCAGATAGTGTTGCAGTGATGAATTTTATCCCTGTGTCATTCTGAGCGCAGCGAAGAATCTCAGTAAAACGGATTTATCTGTTTTCAGCCTTGGCCGTTCTGCTTTTAATCAGTAAAACGGGTTTTTGAAACCCGTTCTACTTATCTGTCATTCTTTAATCAGTGAAACGGGTTTGAAACCCGTTCTACTTATCTGTCATTCTTCGCTGCGCTTAGAATGACAGCGACAGGATTCATCAATTGAAATTTTAAACTCATGGGACATATCATCATCAAAAATTTGCAGAAAGAATACATTGAGCGGCGGAAAGTCAACCGCAGTCTTGAATGCCCTTATGTTGCCTGCGGAGAAGCCAATGTTGTTTTTGAAAATATCAATCTCGATTTTGAGGAAGGAGAAATGGTCTGTATTCTCGGACCTTCAGGCTGCGGGAAAACTACCATGCTCCGTATTATCGCGGGCTTTGAAAAAGCCAGCGCCGGCAATGTCATTATCAATGAAAAGACCGTTACGGGACCCAGTTCGGATCATATTTTTGTCTTTCAGCACAATGCCTTACTGCCATGGCTCACGGTCTGGGAGAATGTGGAACTGGGGCTTCGGCATCTGAAAGATGAGACAAAAAAAAAGGGAGGCATTCAGGAATACATCAGCATGGTTGAATTGGATGGATTTGAAGACAACTATCCCTACCAGCTCTCCGGCGGAATGCAGCGCAGAGCGGAACTGGCGCGGGCTTTGGCTGCGGAACCGGATACGCTTTTCATGGATGAACCTTTTTCGGGCTTGGATTTTCTCACTCACATGAAGATGCGGGAAGAAGTCGTCAACATGCACCAGTATATCGGGAAAACGGTCGTCATTGTCACCCACGACATTGACGACGCCCTGATTATGGGAGACCGCATTGTGGTTATGAACGGCAGACCCGCCTATATCAAACTGACGCGAAAACTTGACTACCCCCGTCCCCGCAATTATGAAAATATGCCGGAACTGAGCGAATTGAGAAACGACCTTTTCTTCATGCTGGGTGTCAATTATGCTGTTTAGATATCTTGTGCTTTTATCCTCGGGCGGGAAAATCTCTCGCATTCCCCTGCCCTGGCGCATCGGCGTCCTCGTCCTCGGCTGGCTGATTTTTATCTCAGTTCTTCACTACCGGCTCAACGGAGAGCATGAAAAAAGGCAGGTCATCCGCATGGGATATATGCCGGTGATTATTTGCCTCATTTGCGGAAATGGCGGAGGCGCTGAGGAATGACAAGATTCAGGTTGCCTTCATGATTGCGCCCCTGTCAGTGGTTCTCAGACAGCAGGGCGAAGATGTGAAAGTCATTTACATCGGCAATCGGCACGAAAGCACGCTGGTAGTCAGGAAAGATTTGAATATAAAGGAACTGAAAGACTTATCCGGCAAAACCCTTGCGGTTCCGATACGTTATTCCGGACATCATCTCAGCATCCTGCAACTGATGGAAAAGCACGGACTGACAGGGCAGATTAAAATTGTGGAGATGAATCCGCCGGATATGGCGGCTGCCTTGTCTTCGGGCGCTTTGGACGCGTATTATGTCGGCGAACCTTTTGCCGCGCAGACCGTCAGAAGCGGAGACGCCAAAGTTCTTTACTACGTTGAAGATGTATGGCAGTATTTTATCTGCAATCTGGCATTAGTCAAACAGAATCTGATTGAAAGTCATCCCGATGTTGTCAGAATGCTGGTTCAGGGCGCGGCGCGTGCGGGTCTGTGGGCAAAACACAACAGCAAAGAAGCCGCACGTATCGCCTCACGCTATTGGAATCAGCCGGTTGAGTTGGTGGAATATGCGCTTACTACTCCCGAAAACCGCATCGAATACGGGCGATTTGTCCCCAAGCAGTCGGAACTTCAGCACATTGCAGATTTGATGAGACATTTCGGCTTGATTGAGAATAATAATATCGAGGGCTTGGTTGAGGATCATTTTGCAAAAGAAGCGAATCTTGAAGGCATTACGGATGTCGGGAGCATTTTAATTGAGAAGTGAGAAGTGAGAAATGAGCGCATCCGCCACTGTCATTCTGAGCCTACCGCCTGTCATTCCGAGCGGAGCGAAGAATCTCCGCTTCCGCATCATCGCCGTTTTTTCTTGACATATTCAAAAAAAAGAATATAAACCTCAAAAATATGCCTTATTCCGCTTTCAGATATCCGTCTGTGTATGTCTGTGTGCGTCTGCGGCAAAAAAAACAAAAGCGGATCACTATAAAGCCAAACCTGTCGTGAGGCAGGGACGGAAAGCCACGGGTCTTATTAAAATGAAAGACAGCCGGGTTGCTGAAATAAAAAGCAGCCCGGCTTTTTTTATTTGTGCGAAGGTAACAAAAATCCCCCCTTGAGGGCGGTCCGTAGGGGTAAGCCCCCGTGCTTACTCTTTTGGTGGGGTTCGCAAGCCCCCGTGCTTACTCTTTTGGTGGGGTTCGCAAGCTCACCCCACCCTACTTGTCCGTGAACAAGGGCAACCACAGGGGGTTGCCCCTGCAAAAGGGGGATTTGCGTACAGGATTTTAAATGTTTAACTTATCGAAAAAGGAGGCACAAAATGAAACATCTCGCAAGTTTTATTCAACACAGAGCCGAAGGTTTGCTGCTGCGGCTGATGATTCTGCTGGCAGCAGCAACGGTATTGACGCCGGGAACGCACGTTCTGCCGGTGCAGGCGGCAGAGCCGGTTATGGTCAAAGATATCGGGAAACCCGGATCAGTGGATTCATCCCCTTACGGTATCACTGAGGTCAACGGAACGCTTTTCTTTTTTCTAAATAATCACTACAGTTTCAATACTGAATTGTGGAAAAGCGACGGTACTGAAGCCGGAACGGTTTTAGTCAAAGACATGAAAAGTTATGTTTATTATGATAATCTTATCAACATAAACGGAACGCTTTTCTCTGCGGCAGATGACGGGACGCACGGCACAGAGCTGTGGAAAAGCGACGGCACCGAAGCCGGCACTGTTTTGGTCAAAGACATCGATCCCGAAGGAGATAGTTTATACGATTCTAATTTTACCAACGTAAACGGAACGCTTTTCTTTGCGGCAGATGACGGCATTCATGGTGAAGAACTGTGGAAAAGCGACGGCACCGAAGCCGGTACTGTTTTGGTCAAAGACATCAATCCCGGATGGAGCGATTCATCTCCGGATGATTTTATCAACATGAACGGAACGCTTTTCTTTGCGGCAGACGACGGCACTCACGGCACAGAGCTGTGGAAAAGCGACGGCACTGAAGCCGGCACCGTCATGGTTAAAGACATCAAG
>JAIFKL010000184.1 GCA_020049595.1 Desulfobacteraceae bacterium | reverse complement strand
AGTTCCACGCAAAGAACGCAAAGTTTCAAAATACATCTTTGCGGAACTTTGCGCTGTACTCTGCGTTACTTTGCGGTTAAAAAAAAGCAGGATTCAACTTCGTAACCCCTGATTAAAATAAAAGGAGCGCGTTCTATAAACCAAAAACCAATACAAGGGAAAAAAAGGAGAAATGTTATGCCGATTACAGAAAGAACTGCAAGGCTGAAAGCCAGATGCCGCTACAAACATGTGGCAGGCGGTGAATATGTTGACCCTGCTGTAAAGGCTGGTGTTGAAAGATCACGCTATATCACGGAAGCGCACAAGAAAAACATCGGCGCGCCTGTCTGTGTTTTAAGGGCAAAAGGTCTGGAAAGCATTCTGACCCGAATGACCATCCATATTCAGGAAGACGAGATGATCGTCGGTGCAAATACGGAGCATCCCAATTTTTTCCCCATGTATCCCGAACTCTCCTATTTTGCGACTGTTGACATGGTGGAAAGCCGTTACTGCACGGAAAAAGAAGAGATGCGCCAAATTGCCGAATATTGGCGTCCCTACTGTATTCAGAGCCGGTGCCAGAAGTATTTCACGCAGGAAGAATTGGATATCATGTACTCGGCTGCCACGGTTCAGCCGCCGATGTTTGTCACCGCGTTCAGCAGCATTGTTCCGAACTATGAATCGGTTCTGGAAGACGGTCTGAACAAAAGAGTGTCAATGATTCAGACAAGATTAGATGAAGCCCATAAGCTGATGCGGAGTTCGCCCTGGAACGCAAAGGAGTATCTGCCCCTGATCAGCAAGATTGACCAGTGGGAAGCCATGATGATCGCCGCAAAAGCCGTGATTGCATGGGCGCAGCGTTACAGCCGTCTGGCTAAGATCATTGCGGAAAATTTTGAGACCGATCCGAAAAGGAAAAAAGAGCTGCTGCAAATCTCCGAAATCTGCCGGCGGGTGCCTGCCGAGCCGCCCATCGGCTTCTGGGATGCCATGCAGTCAAAATGGTTCACCTATCTGCTCTGTCATTCTATCGAGCGATACAGCAGCGGTTACGGTCAGAAAGAAGACAAGGTGCTGTGGCCCTTCTATAAGAAAAGCGTCATTGACAAGACCCATCAGCCCATGACCCGTGAGCAGGCGCAGGAACTCGTGGAGTGCGAGCGTCTGAAAATCTCCGAACACGGCAGCACCAAAGGCAGACAGTTACGGGAATTTTTTGCCGGTTCAAACGATTTATTTATCTTAACCCTGGGCGGCGTCAATTCTGACGGCAGCGATGCCTGCAACGAATGCACCGATGTGATCCTCGACGCCACCGAAAGCATTGTCACGACAGAGCCTTCGATTGCTTTCCGCTGGAACGAAAAAGGCAATGTGGAGACCAAACGCCGGGTATTCAAGTGTATCAAGAAAGGTTTCGGCTTCCCCTCCATCAAGAATGACGAACTCAATACCCAGCAGTTGGTGAAGTATTTCAATGTTCCCGAAGAAGTGGCGCGGGACTGGGCATTGGTGCTTTGCATGTCTCCGGGCATCACCGGCAGGAGAGGCACGCAGAAAACCCGTAGCGAAGGCGGCTCGGATATTTATCCTGCCAAAGTGCTTGAAGTCGCCATGAACGACGGTTTTGACAATTTCTTCACCGGTATGCAGTTGGGTCCCCACACCGGAAACGCAAAGGGATGGAGCGGCATTGCAGATATGTGGGAAGCCTTCAAACTGCAACTGCGCTTTGCCATTGAGCTGAGTCTGCGCTCCAAGGATGTTGGCAGGGTCATGGAAGCCAAATTCCTGTGCTGTCCCTTTATTTCCTGCATTGACGACGGCTGCGTGGAAAAAGGCATGGACGCCAATGATCTGGCGGAAGTTCCGAATCCCTGGCACAATATCATCGGCGGAAGCGTTGTGGTCATTGATTCCATCGCTGCAATTCAGAAATTGGTCTTTGAAGATAAGAAATACACGATGGAACAGGTGCTTGCCGCGCTGGAAGCCAACTGGGACGGATATGAAGAAATGCGGCTTGATTTCTGGAATGCGCCCAAATTCGGCAATGACGATGATTATGCGGACGCCATCGCAAGGCAGTATTTCAATCTGGTTGCGGATGAATGGAAACGCAATACCACCTACTCCGGAACCTATCCGCTGCCGCTGGCTCAGTCTGTGGCAGGCTACATCGTGAACGGTCCCAAAACCGGCGCGACGCCCAACGGCAGAAAAGGCGGCGAGGCTTTGGATGACGGCGGATGTTCGCCCTACATGGGATGCGACAAAAAAGGTCCCACAGCCGTTCTCAATTCCGTGGCCAAGATTGACGCCACAAGGCAGAAAGGCATTCTGCTGAATCAGCGTCTGTCGCCGGTGCTGATGAACAGCGATGTGGGATTTGATCTCTGGCATTCGTATATGAAGGCTTGGCATAAAAAAGGACTTGACCATGTCCAGTTTAATGTTATATCTACTGATGACATGAAGTCTGCCCAGAAAGAGCCGGAAAAATATACGGACATGATTGTGAGGGTTGCGGGATACAGCGCCAGATTCATTGACTTGGCAAGGTATTCCCAAGATACCATCATCGCACGTACCGAACATGCGGAGGTTTCTACGGGCAGTTAAACTTGATGTAGAACGGGTTTTAAACCCGTTCTACTACCCAAAAAAGGAGAGAAAATGGCAACTTGCAAAGAATGTAAATTCATCACTCCCTCACCGACAGGAGACCCGAGCAAAGGTGTATGCCTTGTGGACAGAGTGAAGTTAGCGGAAACTCAGAAAACAAATGTTGCAATCAGAGGAAAATTAATCCGAAAAGATCAGGAAGTATGTGACAAATTTGAAGCCGGCGAATCTTGGAAAGACATCAGCGAACTGCTTTAACAGAAATATGAGTCAGTAACCGGACGCGGAGCTTCCGCTCCGCATTACTCCCTCCGCGTGGGAACAGAACAGTTAAAAATAAAAATTTATAGCAATCGCAGGCGGGATATTTAAAAAAAATGACACAGACAATTACGGAACGCAAAATCGCATGGGGGGACTTGGACGCGCTGGGGATTGTGTTTTATCCCCGATATTACGAGTGGATAGACGCGTGCGGTCACCTTTTTTTTGAAGATATAAATCTGAACCTCGGAGAAGTCTGGAAAAAGAGAAATATCCTGTTCGGGCTGGTGGGAACATCGTTCCGTTATTTCAAGCCCGGAAGATATCATCAGAAAATCCGCATTATCACTCAACTGACCCAACTGGAAAAAAAGAAACTGACGCTGAAACACAGCATCTATCTTTCCACAGATAACACCCTGATGGCGGAAGGATTGGAAAACCGAATCTGCATGAATGTCTCTGACCCGGAAAATCTGCGTGCGATTGACATTCCTGAAGACATTTATGCGATTCTGGAAAAAGCCAAAACCGGGTGAACATACGCCCTGAATGTCTCACGCTTAAAACAATTACAGTCAATTTTTATTCTTATATTTTCAGAGAGTTATTTCTTCAATTCGCTAATGCTGTGAAATAATTTGAGGAAAGAGGCGGAGATATTAATTTTTATTCAATCGGGATATTTCCCGATTTCAGCCAGACAGGAGAAAAATAATGAGCGGGAAACAAGAAACAGACAAATCAGACCGCAAGTTTTGGATAACGAATATACAGCGTTTTTCCGTCAACGACGGGCCCGGCATCCGCACAACCGTGTTTTTAAAAGGCTGTCCGCTGCGGTGTGCATGGTGTCATAATCCCGAAGCCATCAATCCCTATCAGGAATTTTTCCATAATGCGGAAAAATGCGTCAGATGCGGCGCATGCGCCGAAGCCTGTCCCGAAGGTGCCATAACGCCGCCCCGGATACGCAAAAAGCGGGATGAATTTTCGGAAACAACTTATTGCACGAACCCGGAAAGCGCGGCTGCCCGCGCAAAGTTGGAAGCGGAAATCACTGAAACCGATCCGCCCAAAATAGACCGGGACAAATGCACTTTCTGCATGAAATGCGTGGATGCCTGCAAATATGACGCCCTGACCAGAATCGGGCGGCTTGTAACCGTAGATGAGGCTTATCAGGAAGTCAAAGCAGATGAGATGTTCTATGAGTCATCGGGGGGCGGCATGTCCATTTCCGGGGGCGAGCCGCTGATGCAGCCCGAAATCGCTCTGGAACTGCTCAGACGCGCCAAAAAAGACAATATTCATACAGTGATTGATACTACCGGTTTTGCCAAGTGGGAAACGCTGGATGAAATTACAGATTACGTTGATCTGCTGCTTTATGATATTAAAGTCATAGATGAGGAAAAGCATAAGAAATGGACCGGCGTTTCCAATAAAATTATTTTGGAAAATGCGAGAAAACTTGCGAAAAAAGGCGTTCCTATGCGTATCCGCTCTTTGGTGGTGCATAATGTCAATTACTGGGACCTCAACTATCCCAAAAGCGTCCTTGCCTTTGCCAAAGAATTGGGACAAAGCGTAAAAGGCATTGATATTTTGCCTTATCATAATTTTGCCGGCGAAAAATACGAGAATTTGGGAAGACAATATGCTTTTAAAGGATTTCCCAATCTTTTCAAAGAAGATGTGCAGGATTATGAAGACATCATCAATTCGGAAGGAACATTTAAAGCAACCATCGGCGGCATGATCGGAGTGGAGCAAAATGAAAGATAATATCGGTATAGTCACGCATATTCAGCGATTTTCTGTCAATGACGGGCCCGGCATCAGGTCAACGGTATTTTTGAAAGGCTGCCGTCTGAACTGCCAGTGGTGCCACAACCCGGAAGGAAAAAGGCGTTTTCCCGAAGTGTTTCATTTCTGGAGCAACTGTGTTGACTGCGGCAAATGCGTCCGGGTCTGTCCGGCAGGAGCGATGGAAGAAATCCCCAAAGCGCCGCTGCATCCTGGCGAAAAAGGATTCAAAGGAAAACTGGGGTCAAAAATCATCAGGATTGACAAGGGCAAGTGCATCACCTGTTTTCAGTGCGTGGAAGCCTGCGAATACGGCGCGCTCATCATCAGCGGAGAAATGAGAACTACCGATGAAATCATTGAAGAAGTGGCGCGGGATGAATCTTTCTTCGAGCAATCCGGCGGGGGCATGACGCTCTCCGGCGGCGAGCCTTCGGCGCAGCCGAAATTTGCCTTATCTCTGCTGAAAGCCGCCAAGGAACGCGGCATCAACACGGCGTTGGATACCTGCGGCTATCAATCTTATGAAGTGTTGAACAAACTGCTTGAATATACAGATTATGTGCTGTATGACATCAAAAATATGGATGAGGCGGCGCATATCCGGCAGACCGGCGTTTCCAACAAACTGATTCTTGAAAATCTGAAGAAAATTGCGGCAAGAGATGATGTGAAAACCTATATCCGCCTGCCCCTGTTGCCGAATATAAATGACTCAGAAGAAAATATCCGAAAAACCGGCGAATTTATTCAATCTCTCGGACTGACAGAGACATTTCTGCTGCCATTTCATCCTTTCGCTGGACAGTCCTACCGTCTGATCGGCATGGATTATCCTTTTGCCATCGGCGAAGGCTATTCGGAAGCAGAAGCCCTGAAAACAAAAGAAATATTGGAATCTTACGGACTGAATGTGGCACTGTGGTTAGCGTGGATGTCCGATGAAAATGCGGAAAAAACAGATGCCGAACAGATGAAAAATTAATGGCGGAAATTTTATGTCTCGCAAAGCACGCCAAGGGCGCAAAGGAAAGCTTTTTTTATAAAAAAAATAACCCTTTGGTTTCTTTGCGAACTTTGCGAACTTTGCGAGAAACTTTATGTCTGATGAGGTGAAATGTTTTGAAATCAGCAGAAAATATCAACAAGTTGTTAGTACCGCGGGAAGACCCGTACTACTATGTAAATAATGAAATCATGGGGATTTTGAAACGGATTCACAAAATCTCGCAAAAGCATCCGGTCAATTTGCTGGTGGCGGGCAGACAGGGATGCGGAAAATCATCTCTTGTCAGTCAGTACGCGGCGGTTTATCAGAGACCCCTTGCCACCTTTCAGGTCGGCATTCTCTCAGAGCCGGGGCAGCTTTTCGGCGAATATACGCTGGAAAACGGCGAAACCCGTTACCGGCAGTTTCTTTTTCCTCAGGCGCTTCAAACCCCGAACTGTGTCATTCATCTTGAAGAAATCAACCGCCCGGAACATCCCAAAGCCTTGAATATGCTCTTTTCGATTCTCTCTGATGACCGGCAGGTATGGATGGACGAACTGGGCTTGCTGAAAGTCGCCGAGGGAGTAGTATTCTTTGCCACGCTGAACGAGGGGGAGGAATTTATCGGAACAGAACTTCTCGACCCCGCGCTGCGCGACCGTTTTTATATTGTCCTCATGGATTATCTCCCCAACGATGTTGAGCGGGAAGTGCTGATAAAAAAGACCGGCGTTACGGATGAACAGGCTGACGATATTATTCATGCTATCAACAAGCTGAGAACCAATTCCGAGTTATCCATGGAGGTTTCCACCCGGACAACGCTGATGATCGGCGAGATGATGGCAGCGGGCGGCACATTGAAAGAGGCGATTATCACGAGCCTTCAGACGAACAAAGAAACCCTTGAATCGCTTCTGTTTTCGCTTCAGATGGATAAAGGCTATTCGGAAAAAGGCGAACTTGAATATCTCCTTTTTACAAAAGAGATGATGATGTCTTAGCTCTTAATAATTGATTTTATTTTTTCAGCCACGAATGAACACGAATTGCTCACGAATCGAAGAACACGAATTGATTTTATAATTATGAATAAAAAGCGAAGCGCCACGAATAATTTTTTATTATTCATTCGTGTTTTAGCAATTCGTGTTCATTCGTGTCCATTCGTGGCTGAAAATACAGCAGCGCATTCCCAAAGAGGCAACTAATGCAGCATGATGAGATAAAATCCGAGAGAAGCCCTGTTATTCGGCGTTTTCATATTTCCGGCGAGAAAGGCTATTCGGAATTTTGGAGAAGAAACAAGTCTCCGATTCAGACGATAGAACTTGCCCGCATGTTGACGGCATTGAGAAAAATCGCCTCTTATGTGGGCAGAAATGTGGGAACGATTGTCTGGTCCGGTATGGAATACACCCACGGCATCGCACTTGATCCCAAGCATGTTGTGGGAAAATATCCGGTTCCCGCGTCCAAAACCGACCGGGTGGTGGGCATTACTGTCCGAAAAGCTTATGAAAAAGTCGAGTGGAGCGAGCGATTTAAAGAAATCGCTCAGTCTCAACTGAAACTGACGCCGCGAGACGCGTATAAATTCGGACTGTATTTTGATATATGCGAAAAAGTTTATTTAGACTGCCTTTCCAACCGCAGCTTTCTGGGACATTATACGGAAAAGGCACGGAAAGAAGAACTCTTAGACAGTGAAGACGTGCTGTCGCATCCCCCGACGGTCAGAGAAATGCTTTGTCTCTGGTGGGATATGGCCGCAGACCGCAGCGGCACTAAGTATAAAGAAGAATACGTTGACCGTTCTGTCCGCAGGCTTTTGAAAAAAAGCAATCTGGAGAAATTCTACCAAAAGCCTATCGCGCTGCTCAATTCCATTGTTGACAAACTCATCTATGAATGCCCGAAAATTCAGGGCGTTACGGAGCGTGGAAATTACCGCACCGAGTTATATCTCTCGATATGGTCCCCGCTTTTTGAGCATATCAAATTCTGGCCCACCGACTCTGTTGACCCTTTTCTCAAGCAGACCCAAATCGGGGAAAATGTCTTACGGCTCGAAGAGATTGAAGACCCGGACATCAAAAAGCCGGAAAAGCCCACCAGTCTTATTTTTGCCGATGAAATCGGAAAGGCTGTCGGGAAAGAGAATCCCGACTTTACAGAACAAGTCAAAGCCTATACCGGAGACGCGGAAGAAGTAGTTCGGGTTCAGAGCAATGATATAGTCATGCCTGCAAAAAACCGGATCAACAAGAAACTGATGCACAATCTGCAATTTGTGATTAAGGCATCCGCGCATCGCAAAACAGCCCGCAACAGAGGATTGAAAACCGGAAAAGTTGATCGGAGAAGGCTGTATCGTGCGCCGACTACCGGTACGATTTTTCATACGAAAAAAGACGAGTTTGAATTGGTCAACGATATTATTCTGCTGGTGGATGCGAGCGGATCCATGTCCACGCCGAACCGCTGGGAAAAAGCCGAACAAATCTATCAGACCTTGTTTTCTGCGCTGAAAATTTATAACAAAAACGCTCGGTTGTTTGCATACAATGAAGTCAAAAATATCTGCCGTCTGACAGAAATTTATCTCAACGGCAAATTTTTCAATATCCTGCCTCATGGAAAAACCGCGTCCGGGGAGGCAATTATCGCGACCGGACTCAGCCTGAAAGACAGACATAAGAAGCCTTTTATTATCCACCTGACCGACGGCGCGTCAAACTGGGGATGCGGCGTTGGCCACGCCATTGACTGGTGTAAGAAAAACAGGATTAATCTGCTCACGGTGGGGATCGGCTGTAGCGAATCCGGCAAGAAAATGCTTCAGGAGGAATACGGCAAACTTGTTCAGTTCGTGGATAATGCCTACATGCTGCCGGGCATGTTCAGAACGCTGCTGAACCATAGCAAATGGGAATAAATCGAATGGAAATACATGAGCTTATTATACAGAAAATCTTGGACAGCGAGTGGAATATGTTTCGGAATGTGCGAAGCGCTGTGCCGGCTTCATGTCAAAATTCGCCGGATACATTCCGCAAAATCCGCGCCAGCATTTATGACTGCTGGACAGAAGAAATGCTGGAGTCCTATCTCACCGACCTCAAGCTGGCGGAGGAAAAAGGAAGAAATCTCATCACCGAGAAATACGCCCGCATGGATAATCTCATACCGCCCCTGAGTCATCATCCGATGATAGAAAAAATCGTCGAGATTGAAGCACAGTGGCAACAGGAGATAAAAAAGCGGTATCCTGTGCTTTACGATATGACTTGTCGAGGGACCGATCCCACCGGAGACGGCAGCAATTTTTCCATATATCTCAGGAGTGAATTGGAAACCTACGGAGACAATACCATCGAGTTGTACTATAAGAACGTAAAGAAAGCCGATGAGAGAAAGGAAAATCTGGCATTGCTCATGCTTGAACGGCT
>JAIFKL010000380.1 GCA_020049595.1 Desulfobacteraceae bacterium | reverse complement strand
TTTTGAAAAATTTTAACCACGAAAGAGCGAAAGAAACGAAGGACACGAAAAATTTCATACTTTTTCCGATTTTCGTGTCCTTTGTTTTTTTTCGTGCTTTCGCGGTTGTTTTCCGGTGTTTACAGAACATCTTCCCGATAGAAACTGCGTCCTGCTTTACCGTCTGATTTTTCAAGTTCATTCATCCATTTTTCCACCCGGTCACTGCCGTAGGCTTTTTTCCATGCCAGCACAATGAGATTTACAGGTATATCCGAATATGTCCCGTGATCTTCCACATATTCCATGAATTTCTGTTTCTCCGTATTGCAGGCATGAAAAACAGAATCTTCGCAGCCGTCAAATTCGAGAGGCGCGACCCTGTGTTTCCGGCAGAGTTCCGAATTGAAAGCCGGTGTTGCCTTTACCCATTTCCCTTCAAGATAAAATTCCGTAAATCCGTGAAAAACAAAGAGATCAGTTCCGATAAATTCAATGAGCTGTTTTGTGGCAAGATGATTCCTCACCGTTGCAAAACCCGCTCTTGACGGAATGCCGCAAGCCCTTCCCAGCGCACAGAGCAGCGATGCCTTGCTGATACAGAAGCCTCTCCCGCTTTTCAGCACATTGCTTGCCCGATAATGTTCGGGAAGATAAAAGGGATAATAAGGATCATACCATATCCCGTCCCTCACCGCATAATAAAGCTTTACCGCCTTTTCTATCGGTGTCTGCTCTGCCGGACCCGCAACCTTTTCCGCATATCTTATGATCTCTGCATGATCGCTGTCAATGATGTCTGTGGAAAGAAGATAACTTTTGTCCATTCAGATAAATTAACCGTGCCTTCCCTTATTCACCGTTGCTTATCAAAATTTTCTGCCCGGGCTGAAGAATTGTTTTGGGAGGAATATTGTTAAGTTTCTGCACGGTCTCCACCGGCACGCCGTAACTGCGGCTGATCTGATAAAGCGTTTCTCCCTGTCGGATGACATGATATTTCGCCTTTGCGCTGATTTTCTCAGACACTTTCTCAGACGCCTTCTTTTTTTCAGACGCTTTGATTTCCTGAGATGTTGCAACCGTATCCGGCGGGGACGGCGCGGGACTCCCGATCCTGTTTTGCAGCAAAGACTCTGAGCGGGATATGGATACGACGCTCTTTTCCAAATCGCCGATCCTTTCCTTCAGTTTCTCAATTTCTCTTGCCCGCTCTTCAAGCAGTGAAAGCCTTTCGCTGATTTTTTTAAGATCGGTATCTTTTTCTCCTTCCTGCACGCTGTCCGGGGCGAGTTCACTCTGTATGATTTCCTCGGACGGCTTATCTTTCGGGAATAATACGAAAAAAAAGATAATCAGAGCGACAATCCCTGCCCCGATCACAATGAGCTGCATTTTATTCTCTTTTTTTATATGTCGCCTTGTACCGATTTTATTCATTTTTCCCCCGGCATGAAAATTACTTCTTCAGACAGATCGGGTCGGAGACCTTTGCAGCAACAATTATTCTCCGGGTCCCTCAATCTTAATGGTCACGGTGACATTAAGGTCTGTGCCTTTGAGATTTTCGGCAACTTTTTTCTTAATGACTTCGGCAACCGCTTTTTCTAAGGTCTGCTGCTGTTTTTCCTGAGAGGCGGCAGCAGGCACGGGTCCGGGCTTTGCTTTTACAGGCTTTGACACAGCTTCGGTCTTTTTGGCAAGACTTCGGGTTTTAGACTTGGTTTTGATTCGGGAAGCATCAACATATTTCGCCAGCCCCGGAATATCCTCCAATGCCTGCTCCAGCGTGTATCTGCCCTTTCCTATCCGCAGGGTCAGATCGTATGCTTTTTCTTCCGAAAGCACAAGAACTTCTTTGACCATTTTATAAGTAAAGCTGTTTCCTTCCTTGATTCTCTGAATAAAAAAGCCCAGATCGCTTCGCTTGGTGTTGCTGATTTTGGCAAGCATACTTGCAACATCCTGAATTTTAAGTTCTTTTCCTTCTTTTTCAAGTACCGTGTCTGCAATCTGACGTGATCGCAGAGATTTTCCTGTCAGCAAAACGCTGACGATTGACTGGGCATTGCTTTTTATCTGTTTTTTTTTCATCATCATCTCTCCTTTTTGTTTGGGCAAAAGGCAGAGGGCGGGAAGCGGATACTGCCCCCTGCCGCAGTATTATCCGATTTTCAGAACGATACCCGCTCCGGTGTCGCCGGCAGCGCATCCGCCGAAAAGCAGATAGCCGCCGCCTTTCATGGCGACTTCTTCAATGCCTTCGATGACAGAGCGTCCGGCTGTGGGTCCCTGGGGATGTCCGAAAACCAAAGAACTTCCGTAGTTATTGAAGCCGTTGACGTCAATCCCCATTTCATTTGCCAGATAAATGTCATTGGCGGCAAAAGGATTGTGCGTTTTGACCGCTTTCATCTCTTTGATGCTGAGACCTGCTTTATCCAAAGCCATTCTCACTGCCGGAACAACAGCCATTGCCATAAAGCCTTTTTTGGCTCTTGAAAATCCGTAGGAAACCACCTGAATTTCAATGCCCGGGTCTGCGCTCAGTTCTTTTGCTTTTTCTCTCGTGGTAACTGTAATGCCGACATTTCCGTCTGCGGGGTGGGTCTGCGCGCCGAAGCTGTGGACGCCCCCGGGCAGCACCGGCTTGAGTTTGGCAAGCCCGTCTGCGGTCGTGGGCGTGATGCCTTCGTCTGCTTCCACGAGAATACTTTTCTTTTTGGAGATCGTTACTTCGGCAGGAAACATATAGCGTTTCTGAAATTCACGGTTATTGGCAAGCGCGTCTAAATACTGCTCATAGCGTCTCAATGCCACCGCATCGCACTTTTCTTTGGTCAGCCCTGCTTCTTTGGAAACATTTTCAGCAGTCTGGATCATGGCATTTCCTGCCCAGGGATCCTTGTTGAAATTGTCCATCATCCAGTTTTCCGACTCAACTTCTCCCCCGGGTCCCATGGGGTTGGGCCATACCGTATGCGCGCCGTTGGAGCATCTGTCCACCATGAGGCAGTAAACATTCTTGTAATAGCCGTTCTCGACGCCCAATGCCGCCTGATAGATGCAGGTTGTCGAGGTGGAACAGGCCTGCATGAGCAGCACGCCCGGTATTCCGGCTGCGCCCATCATGGCTGCGGACCAGGTTGCGCCGTAGAACATGTGGTGCTGGTGGATGGTCATGCCCAAGATATGATAATCAAACATCTTGGGGTCCCAGTTCTTTTGGGCAAACCATCTTTTGGACGTATTCGCGCCCAGAATAATTGCGTTCTCATTCGCCATTGTTCCCTGCCATCTGGCAAAGGGGGTGGAATAATATCCTTTATACGGTATGTAAGCTTTCGTCAACATTTTCTCATCCTTCTCCAAATCTGATGTTTTGATATTTTACTCTTTTGAGTTATTATAAAACTTTTCTTTAACCACAAAGCCCTGTGAACTCTTTGTGTCCTTTGTGGTTTTAATTTTTCCTTAACCGCAAAGTCCGCAATGAACACAAAGCCTTGTGAAACCCTTTGTGTCCTTAGTGTCCTTTGTGGTTCAAAAATACTATCCCTTCTTTTTGCCGTAAGTTTCCCTGAGAACCCGGTGCAGAATTTTGCCCGTAGGCGTTCTCGGCATGGCTTCCGGCTTGATAATAATCACTTCTTTGGGACGTTTGTAACCTGCCATTTTGTCCTTGCAGCGTTCCATGACGGTTTTTTCGTCAATTCCCTCTGCTTTCGGTACAACCACAGCAGCGATCCGCTCGCCCCATTTCTCATCCGGCAGACCGATGACAGCGACATCATAAACTTCAGGGAAACTGCCGATGACTTCCTCGATTTCGCTGGGATGGACATTTTCGCCCCCCGTGATAATCATATTGTCTTTCCGGTCCACAATATAATAGAATCCTTCTTCATCACGTTTGCCCATGTCCCCCGCGCTGAACCATTCGCCCCTGAACGACGCCGCAGTTTTTTCCGGCATATTGTAATACTTGTCAAAAAGCATGGGACCCCGGGAATAAATTTCGCCGACTTCGCCGACCCCGACTTCCTTTCCGTCGTCGTCCAAGATTTTCACAAAATCCGTACCGAGCGATTCATAGCCGATGGAACCGAGTTTCCGCAACTGGTCTTCGGGCTTCAACACGGTGACAATTCCCGCTTCGGTGGAACCGTAGCCTTCATAAAGCTGAACCCCCGGGAAAAACTCCATAATCGCCAGCTTCATGCTTCTTCTTGCCGGCGCGGAGGAGCAAAGCAGTTTCTTTATGGAAGAAACATCCCGTTTTTTTGCCTGTTCCGGCACATTCAGAATGATGTTGTAGTGCGTGGGAATCAGCGAAATAAACGTGACTTTTTCCCGCTCGATGATTTCCAGAATTTCATCGCCCCTGAATGACTGCGCTGGATGAATATAAACACTGCCCCCGACATACAGAAACGTAAAAGTGAAATAGGTGGTGTTGATGTGACACAGGGGCATGACATTCATGCAGGTGTCCTGCGCGCTGAAGCCGAAATCGCCCGCATTGATCAGATAAAATGCGATGTGGGATTCATGGGAGCGGATGACGCCTTTGGGTCTGCCGGTAGTGCCGGAGGTGTAGATCAGAATCCATGTGTCTTTGGGTTCTACGAGCGCATCCGGTTCCGTGTCCGGCGATCCCGCGATAAATTTCTCATACTCCCTGTAGCCTTCCTGCGGCGAGCCTACAATCACGTATCTGTCAGGGCTTATGTTTGTCAGTCTGGATTTTATCCCGTTCACTGTCGCGGCGAACATATCGTGAACAATGAATGCGCTTGCGCCCGAATTGTTTGCGATGTATTCGACTTCCGCGCCGACCAAGCGAAAATTGATAGGTACAATCACAATCCCTGTTTTCGCAGTGGCAAGATAGGCTTCGATAATTTCAACGGTGTTTTCCATGAGTACCGCCACCCGGTCTCCCTTTTTCAGTCCCATGGAAAGCAGGCTGTTTGCCAGCCGGTTCACCCGTTTGTTGACTTCAGGATAGGTGAAGCTTCTTTCTTTGTCCTTCAACGCAACCGTATTCGGAAATTTCTTTGCGTTTATTTTCAGAATCTGACCCAAGTTCATCCAGCAGGCCATAGATAGGTTTCCTCCGATAGAAGATTGGTGTACTCGTTACGCGGTCTGTGTCAATGCCGTTCCGTAGGGGCAACCCCCCGTGGTTGCCCTTTGGCAGGGTAACGTGCGGTTGCCCTTTGCAGGGTAAGCACAGGGGCTTACCCCTTACCCCTACGCTTCACGGACATTGACGCTCCGCACGGAAACGAGACCGTACAGCATTTTCAAATCTGATGAACGGGATTCAATTTTCAGAAGCCGTTCTTCGGTTCAGATGTTATCTGTACTATTTACCATTTTTTATCAAGTTGTCAACATTTTTAATAACTACTTTTCAACTGATACACAGCCCATTCAGTTTTTACTGAATTAATCAATGCTCAACAAACTGAGTTTCTTGAATAAACTCAGTTTGTAATCCACTGAAAAGCAGCCTGCCCATGTACTATCCGATCAGAGACCTTGCAATGATAATTTTTTCAACTTCCTTTGCGCCCTCGTAAATTTCCAGCACCTTCGCGTCACGGTAAAGCCGCTGTACCTTGTATTCATCAATGTAACCATAAGCGCCGTGCATCTGAACAGCCTCATTTGAACAGTAAACCGCTGTTTCGCCTGCATACCATTTTGCCATGGCAATCACTGAGGAGTCCGGTTTTCCCTGATCCACATGCCACGCGGCTTCATAATACAGATTTCGGGCGGCGCGGATGCGGGTCGCCATTTCGGCAAGCTTGAACTGCGTGACCTGAAATTCCGACAGGGCTTTGCCGAACTGACGCCGCGCTTTGGTGTGGCGGAGAGATTCTTCCAATGCGGCACGGCTCAGTCCCACGCCCTGCGCGCAGATGTGAACCCGTGTCCGGTCTAAAAAAGACATGAGCTGGCGAAAACCTTCGCTCTGTCTGCCGATCAGATTTTCTGCGGGTACGCGCACATCGCTGAAAGAAAGTTCAGCCGTATCCGAAGCCCGAACTCCCATTTTGCCGCGAATCTTGACCGCTTTATACCCGGGCGTTTCGGTCGGAATCAGAATAAAACTGTGGCGTTTGTGCGGAGAAGCATTTTCAGGATTTGTCAGGCAAAATGCGATAATATATTTGGCAGTGGTCCCGTTTGTGATAAAAGTTTTGACGCCGCTGATGATCCATTCATTTCCCTCTCTGAGGGCTGTAGTCACGGCTGCGGTCACATCGGATCCGGCTTCCGGTTCTGTGATGGCTGTGCCGATAATGGCTTTTCCCGATACCAACTGCGGCAGTATCAGTTGTTTCTGCTCCTCAGTACCGAAAAGGCTGATGAGTTCCGAGCCGAAAGTGCTTGCCAAAATCGCCTCGCCGATGCCCGGCTCCGCGGCCCAAAATTCTTCGGTAATCAGACAGTGTTCAAAAAAGCCGCAGCCCGCGCCCCCGTATTTTTTTTCGATGAACACGCCGACCAAGCCGAGTTCGCAGGCTTTTTTCCAGAGGGAAAGGTCAAATTTTTCTTCCCGGTCAAATTCAAGCGCACGTTTGGGAAATTCGCTTCGGGCAAACTGCCGAGCCGCGTTTACAATGTCTGATTGTTCTTTATTCAGTGTGAAATTCATATCTTTCTTATTTTCCTTTTTTTTAAAAAACGCAAAGGATACAAAGCATCCGCAAAGAACTGACAGCCCTCCGGGGTGCGGAAATCTGTTTTCAGCCCGGGCGGAGCGTTTTTGGCATCATCTGGCAAAAATTTCGCTGCGCTCCCCGTTTTTATTAAGATGACAATAAGATGACACGCACTCCGGCTGTTCCTCAATTCATACATACCTGCATGTGTTGCGATCCGTTTTTTTTGAAATGCAAAAAATACAAAGTGTATAAAGCTGAAATTGACAGAAACACGGCTGTGTTGTCAAGTTTGAATTTGTTTCAGGGATAAAAAAAATAGGGTAGTGGTGTAGAAGAGGTGATGAATCCTCTCGCTGTCATTGTTTCGGCAGGCTCGGCAACCTTCTGAGAGCATCGAAGAACCTCATAAAAGCAGAACGGGTTTCAAACCCGTTTTACAGAGATTCTTCGCTGCGCTGAGAAGGTTGTTGAGCCTGCCGGAACAATGACACTTCAAAATCAACCAGTTCTATATCACTACCCGTATTTTTATTTCAAATATACGTTTGATGTGAAATGAAATTATATCTGTAAAATCAGGTTGTTGTAATTTTATCAAAACAGCTTTGAAAATCGGCATTCAATATTTTCGGCATGTTGACGGATCATTTCACATCAAACGTAATATGAGAGATTATATCACCTGTCTTTTTTCTCACAGAAACAGCTTAGGATTACTTTTCGCCATGCTCCCTTTTGCCGCATATCTCTCCGCCTTCTCCGGTCAGTCTGCCGGCGTCCCCTTAGCCCATATTTCATATTCGCTTATGTCGGTATCCCCGTCCCATACGAGCGCATAGCCGCCCGCATCAACCCGGACATTTTTAAAAAACGCCGGATTTTTCAGAGCGGAGAACATTTCCCTGTCCAGCAGGTGAGATACGTCATACTTCCGTCTCTCACCGTTTGAGAAACCCACCAGAAGCATATATCGGTCAATTAGCGAAACTGATGTTATGGTCGGATATTTCATCTTCACCTACCTCAGAGGGGGCAGAAGATCAAGCATTATCGGATCTGAATATTTTGCTAAATACGAATCTCCAAAAGTTTTACCGGTATTACTGACAAGTTCCTTAATTACCTCATTAAAGTCACCGTTCTTTATTCTCTTAAGTATTGAGTATAATGATATTTTTTCAGAAGTATGCGGCTGAATGGCATCTAAGTCTGATACAGATAATAATATAATATTTTTAAACCATTCACGAAATTTAATAGCCTCAGCTTCTTTTTTAAAATCTGCAATTAAAATGTCAGAAAAAATAGGGGAATCCAGTCCCCACAGTGGTTCATAGGTAACAACAAGACACATCCATTCTGTAACATTATATAACGAATTGTTTAATGCATACTCTCTAAACTTAGCAGTTTGAGAAACTCCTCTATAAACTTTATCAACGGTTGTTTTAAAATCACCCATATTTCCTGTTAGATAAATAGATAACGGCAATACAGCAGCTTTACACTCAACAATAACTCCTTTATTTCCTCCGATAAGTAAAAAATCAGGGATACTCACCCCCTCTGGTGGTCTAATATCTTTTTTAATTGCATCTTCATCTTTAAGTTCATCTCCACAACAACAATTATTCAATGCTTCCCTAACATATCGTTCAAAAATCTCTTTTCCAAAAAATTCTGTGAACTTAGTTTTGTATTTTGAGAGGAAATGATGATAGATAGCGATATGTGCTTTGTAAGCAATTAAATCGGGTAAAGGAGACAGATATCGTTTTCCCATTTTATTCTTTGGGATATGTGACCATGGCTTTATGAGCGGGTACATTAGAAGAGGCTGATATTTAAATGAATTCAAAGAATTTATCCTTTTTCGTTCCCGACGGTAATGAATTACAGAGGCAGAAATATCTGATAAAACAGCATTCGTCTTTTCAAAATGAGGAGGGTTAGCAACTTTTGCAGCCTTAACAAAATACTCGTCGGTAAATTTTCCCTTCGCTTCAATAGCAGCAAACGCAATAAAACAAACCTGTAAAAATTCGTCAATGGAATAGCCTTTATCTTTTTCAAACTCGATAGGTAAAGAACATCCTATTTGACTTGGAATAATTTTATATAAGAGGCGTGCTCGAGCATAATCTCCATAAGAGCTATGAGAGACACCGAACTGATTAGCCATTAAATTGAATATATGGTAAAAAATATTGTGTGTTTTATCTGAGAAGTTTTTACCTGCTACGCTATTACTCAAACAAAAGTTAGTTGCTAATTCAACAAGATTAACTATAACCGGTTTTGCCAAATGTTTAATGGTATCGCCATATTGCCCCGGTTCAGAGAACTCTATTGCAATACTTGCGGTATAAGCTTTTTGGATTGGGTTCAAACCATCTTTTAACTGCCAAAGTCCCCAAAGTATAGATTCAAGCAGATACTGTTTAAAGAATGCTTTAACATTTGACTTTTCATATTTATTCAAGTTTATAGTGAAATTGTTCA
>JAIFKL010000018.1 GCA_020049595.1 Desulfobacteraceae bacterium | reverse complement strand
TGGCTTTCTCAAGGTTGCAGCGGTCAAAGCGTTTGGTCTGATTATTGAACACGACCGGCTGATCCGTGTTCGCCAGACTGGTTTTGTGCGGCCCCACGTAATTGACGACATTCCCTTTGGTTTCATCCAGAATAAAGGCATGTTCGTTGGGTGCTAATATCAAATCTCTTTCCCGTCTTTCTTCCGGCATGTCAGCCTCCTTTTTAAAAATGAATTATCCGTGCATGGTTTTATCTGAAGATCGAAAATCACCTCTTCTATATCACTACCAATTCTATATCACTACCAACCGTTTATCATTCGCTGCAACTTGTAGTAATCCAAAAACAACTCGTTTCTGGCATTGATAAAGTTGTACTTTGCTCTGGACAGATAAAAAATCGCATCTAAAACCTCGGCGGCGGTTTCCACACCTTCTTTAAAGGAGACATCCGTTATCCTGAGATTTTCTTCTGCCTGTGAAATGCTTGACTCCGCCACCTTCAGATTTTTCAGCGCAACATCGTAATCCAAAAGGGTATTTTTCAACTCGGTGCTGAGATTCTGCTTTAACTCATACAGATCATTTTCAGCCATTTTCACATCTATATGTGCTTTTTTCACGGAGTCGTCGGTTTTATAGCCGTTGAAAAGATTCATTTTTGCGGTCAGTTGAATGCGTATTTCATCTTCGCTTTCGCTGCCCTGTCCCAAGATGTAGTTGTCGCCGTATTTTTTATAAGCGCCTGAAATATCAACCGAAGGATAATAAGCTGCTCTCACGCTTTCCACAGCAGTCTGTTTTGCCTGCAAGACCATTTCAATCGCCTTGATGTCGCTTCTTTTTTCAAGCATATCAGATTCATATAATGAAAATGCTTTGACTTCCGGGCGGCTGTCAAATTCATTGAATTTCAGCCCCGCCGGATCAACCGCAGAATTAGTCTCCAATTCAATGCGGTTGACGCTTTTTGTCAATTCCGCTTCGGCTTTTTTCATATTTTGCTGGGCGTTATCCAATTCAACCTTAATTTTCAGAAGATCATTTTTTTTTGTCAGTCCGACGCGATACATATTGTCAGCGTCTTCATGGCGTTTTTTCAGAAGGTTATATTCATCTTCCGCGACTTTCAGGTTGTTCTTTTTTCCGAAAATATCCAAATAACGAGCCGCCACCGAATATTTTATATCCTGAATAATGCTTTCAAGTTCGTAATCTTTTGATTTTTTAATGAGTTCGGCAGACTGCAAATCATATTTTTTCTTGAATCCGGAAAAAATATTATAAGTGATACTTCCTGTCAGTGCGCTGTTTTCGCTGTTTTCCGAGTTGCTGTCTTCATCAAGCCGGTTTGCAGTATATGCCGCATCAACAGAAGGCAGGAAAGCATTTCGGGCAATAGTTTCATCTATTTGTCCTTTTTCAACATCTAAACGGTATTTTTCCACAAGTTTCCGATTTGCTACCGCTTTTTCCTGCAACTCGGACAGCGATTCGCTCTGCGCCGCGCCCGACAGAAGCAATAGTATGACTATCGCACAAAAAGGAATCGCCGCATAATGATGAACATTCTTTTTTTCAATAACATCAATCAGTTTTTTCAAATTTTATCTCCTTTCGATAATATTAGAGATTTTCGGAAATAAGCGATGCCCCCCTTTATTAAAAACGATATTAAAACCGATATTAAAATCGGTCTCGCAAAGGGCGCAGAGAGCGCATCAGTAAAGCGAATTTTTAATTCGCTTGAAGCGATTTGCAAAATCGCTTTACTGAGGCGGCTTTGCGGTCTCTGCGCCAAAGCTAAGAATAGACGCGAGAACTTTTTTTATTTCCGAAAATGTCTATTTAACAAGGCATTGGGAATTGATCAGAGCGGAATCCTCATCCGCAGGATATTTCTGAGTTCATCCAAATGCGAAATTGTCTCATCGCTCTCGGCGATGGAAAGGCTTCGAGTCTCCAATTTCCAGTTTTCGATTTTCTTTTTCTCACCTCCGCTTCCACCTGAATTATCAAGAAAAACCGTCATTGCTCCGGCATTTTTTCCCGCCTGAATGTCAAAAAGAAAATCTCCGACCACAAGGATTTGCCCGATATCTGTTTTCCATCGCCGAGCCGCGAGCAGAACGCCGTCGGGGCTGGGTTTGGGACTGACCGGATCATCTCGTGAAATGATCAGGTCAAAATCAGATTCCCGGACCGTCTTGAAATTTTGCAGCGCAAGTTTTATCGCAGAAAGCATGTTGCGGCTGAGAATGCCGATATGCAGTTTTTTTGATTGCAGATAATGAATGATTACTTCCGCGCCGGGATTCGGCACAGAATTTGCCGCGGCTCCCAATTCAAAACGCTCCAATGCGGCCGCGGCTTCTTTTTTTTTCGGTGAAGACAGAGTTTCGATAAATTCCAGAATCGGTCTGTCTGCCGGGCAGCCGATTGCCTGTCTTATCATAGAAAAATCAAGCGCATCAGGGCGGGTCAGGGTCCCGTCAAAATCAAACAATACGGCTGAAATTCTCTCGTGCTTACGAGGCTGTTTTTCTCCCATTTTTATCGTTTCCCCGTGTCGTTTCCCCGCAAAAATGCAACAAACATGCCGATTGCCGCAGAAACACTTCCGGCAAGCATGGCGTATTGAAATGCTGTCATGAAAATTGTTTTTAATTCAGGGCGATAGACTTTCAGGTGAAGCCCGCCGCTTAACCGGTAGAATGCGCTGTTGAAAATGGTTCCGGCAAGCGCAATGCCCAGAACCATTCCGATGTTACGCACAGTGGCGACCGTTCCCGATGCCACGCCCATGTATTCCCGCGGCACAGCACTCATGACCGTGGCATTGTTGGGCGCGGTAAATATGGCGGTGCCGATGCCCACAAGCGCAAGCCGCCACACAACGGAAAGCGGGTTGGAAAAAGGCGGCATCTGTGAAAGCAGCAGCAGCGTGAGGCTGAGAATTGCCAATCCGAGCGTACAGAGGACACGCGAGCCGATTCGGTCAGAAAGGCTTCCCGACAGGGGCGAAAATACAAACAGAAAGGCAAAAGGCGTTACCATGACATATCCTGCCTGATTAACAGAAAATCCGCAGGGGTGCATCAGATAAAAGGGCATCATAAAGATCATAATGAACAGGCTTGAAAACAGAAGCATGGACGCGATCAGCGGAAATGTGAACAGGCGTATCCGCAACAGCGAGGGCTTGAATATGGGATAGGCGGTGCGCCTTTCGTGGAAAATCAGCCATGCCGCAGAAATTAGGGAAATACATAAAAGCGAAAGAGTTTGAAACGATGTATAACCCCATTGATATCCGTGAGTTGCAGCCATCAGAAAGGGACCCAGCGAAAACGGCAGCAACAATGCGCCGGTTCGGTCAAAAGGCTCCGCTCTTGTCATATCGGCTTTTCCGCCTTTCAGCACCCTGTCTGTCATCACAGCCGTCACAATGCCGATGGGAATGTTGATGTAAAAGATGGTCTGCCATGAAAAAAAGTGAATGATAAAGCCGCCCAGCGCGGGTCCAACGGTCAGTCCCGAAGCCACGACCGCGCCGGTCATTCCCATGGCTTTTCCCCGTTCCGAAGCGGGAAAAGTGTCAACCATCAGAGCGGTGGTACATGCCATAATCATGGCGGCGCCGAGTCCCTGAAATGCACGGGCTGAGATCAGCCAGAGTGCGCTCTGAGCCGTTCCGCAGAAAAGCGAGCCTATTGAAAAGACAAAAAGCCCCCGGCTGTAAACCCATCGGCGTCCCCGAATGTCGCTCAGTCGCCCGAAGCTCAGAAGCAGCGATGAAATGGTGAGCAGATAGATCATCGGCACCCATTCGATGGTGGCAAGCGGTACCACAAAATCTTTCATGATTGCCGGTAAAGCAATGTTTACAATGCTTCCGTCAAGGGTTGACATGAAAACCCCTACTGCCACAAGCACAAAGACTAACCATTTGTTCGGCGCGATTTTCGATTCTTCCATAATCACCTTTTGCGGTAAAAATTGAACCACGAATGATGAACCACGAATGACACGAAAAAAAACGAAAGGCACGAAATGAAATCTTTCGTGTTATTCGTACCTGATTTTAATAAGATGGTCGTGTTATTCGTGGTAAAAAAAATTGAACCACGAAAGCACGAAATTCGGAACACGAAAGCACGAAAGAATATTTTTATTTTCGTGCCTTTCGCGTTTTCGTGTTCCAAATTTCATGCTTATATTAGGTTATATTCGCTCAAATAGCAAGATGTCAGTTCAATATGGAAAATTTTTCGGCTGATGTTTCGGTCTTCTTGGCATAAAGTCTTGATGCCCGCGGTCCTGCTTGCCGCCATGCTGATTATGTCAAACAGACTGATAAGCAGAGACCGGCTGGAAGAAATATGGGAGGAAATTAAAATGCTTGATATTATTGATATTGCAAGAGAAAAAGGCATTCAGGAAGGGAAAACCATCGGCATTCGGGAAGGGAAACTGGAAGCCGCACAGGAAATGCTTACAGACGCCGTGATTGAGAGATTCGATATGGCTCCGGTGCATATTTCCGAGCGTATCAGAGAAATTCGGAATACGGATACTTTGAAAGGGCTTTTCCGTCAGGTGCTGAAATGTCAGAATATCGGCGAATTTGAAGCGGTGCTGAAAAGGGTGTGATATCCGGACTTCCGAAGTTGATGAGCAAAAAATCGGCTACATGAATTGCGGGAGGATATATAAAATAATCACCATTGCTATACCACTACCCATAAAATCCGATTAGCCGATCCGATAAAATTTAACTTTCAACCTTATGAAGAAATCTTATAACTATTTATGGTCGGTTGCTGAGATCGAGGGGGATTTTCCGCAGGCTGCATATAAATCCCCCCTGCCCCCTTTAAAAAAAGGGAAGATTTTCCGCCTAACTTAACTTTCCGTTTTTCCGCTTTTTTCAGCCTCCGACTTTTTTGACGGCTTTTTCCCTGAATTTGTTTCCTTGTTTTCCGAAGGCTCAGGCGCTTCTTTCACAGGATTTTGGGATTGGGACTGTTCTTTGACAGGTTTTGAGGGCAGTTCTTTCACAGGATTCTGGAGCGGTTCCTTGTCAGCCCCCGGTTCCTGCTTAACGGAAAGACAGATCACTTCGGCGTTTAAAATGCCCCCCGGTTCGATCACAAGGTCTTTGCACGTCACTTTTCCCTCGCAGTTTCCGGTGGAAAGAATGACCAACTTCTCCATCGCTCTGATATTTCCGACAAATTTTCCGCCCACGGTCAGACTGCCGACTTTCATATCTGCAAAAACCTCTCCTTCCTGACCGATAATCACGGTTTCTCCGACAAGCGTGCCTTTAACCGTTCCTTTTATCACCATCTTCCCTTTGCAGGAAAGCGTGCCTTCCATTGTCAGTCCTACATCAAGGACCGAAAAAGTTTCTGTTTTTTTCAGCATGGTATGTCTCCAAAGGAGCATAAAAGTCTGTTTATACGTTTTCTGCTGCAAAAGAGCGCAAATGACGCAAAGCTTTCCTTGATTTTTCAGCATGTTGAAGAATATTTTGCGTATATGGCGGTCAGATATTCAGTCTGTATTGACCGGAAAATCCTTTTCCAGCATCAATTCGCCCGTTTCGGAAAAAATGAATACGGTCGCAGTGTTAAAACGATCCGGCGCAGGCTGTCCCTTTGCCTCAATCCTTACAATTTTAAAACGGGAAATGGAAAAAACTTCGCCGGGTTCTTTGCCGGAAGGTTTTCCTGAAACTAATTCGGTTTCCGGGAGCGTCAGCCATCTGTTCGGGCTTAACCTGTCTGATTTTAATACGACAAAGACCTGCCCGGCAGCCCGGCTTTCTTTCGGATCAATGTTTTTCAGAGCAAATTTTACTTCAAGGACTCTTCTGGATTTATTATAGAAAATTTCAAAATCCTCAGCAGAAACAGCGACTGGTTTTTCCAAGCCTGTAGAGGATGCCGCTTCTTCCGGAACTTGCGCTTCATTATCGGCGTCAGCTTTTTCAGCCCCTGCGTCTTCGGCTTCCCTGTTTTCCGTCACTGCTGTTTTTTCCTTCGACGCCGCCGCGGTTTTATCAGCAGGACTTTCCGCGCCTGAAGTTTCCGGCGGCAGCAAATCCGGCGCAGGTTTGCTTCTGACATTCGGTTCAGGGGCAGCAGCAGCCGGCAGAGAAATATCTTCCCCGGCTGTTGACGGTGCCGCCCGCTGCTGTGCATCTGTGAGACCATGCACGCCCCTGTTTTCATAAACCGCATTTGTGTAAAGAAAATAAAAATAAGTCGCCGCCGCCAGTGCGGCAATCAGAAAAAGCATTCCGGCCAGTGCCGCTCCTTTGAGCCATTCGACATTTATGATTTCTCCGTGATCCCCCAGCAATATCAGCGTCCATTTTTTCTTCTGCTTTGAGAATTTCGGGGGGGTAAAAAAAATTACATCTTTTTCGAGGTTTCTCGGTAAATTTTCCATTTTCCGCTCTCGTGTTTTAATACAAGCTTTTTCAGTCCCACAGACCTGAAAGCATCTGATTCATATATTTGGACAAAAGAAACATCCAGCGTTTCTCCGTTTCTTCTGATGACCGGATCATTTTTTTTTGACACACGGATATAACCGTATTTCTGATTCAACTGAGTTTTATACGCAAGCCATGCTTTCAGATTCATGCCCTGTGATTGGAAATCTTGTGCATAATGGCCTCCGTAACGCTCAATGTTTTTTGATGACCACGCGTCAAGCCAGTCAGCGATCATGGCTGTGATTTCGGGCATAACCGCAATTTCGGATTGATCTGCCGCGACAGTCACTGCCGGAGCCGGGGGCTTGACGACTGCCGCAGTCTCGGTTTCCAGACGGCGGCAGGCTGCAAACAGAAGCTTTTCAGGCTTGTCTGTCGGCATTTCCTGATAAGTTTCCCCTATAATTCCGAACTGATCTCCTCTCCGTGTCAGAAAGAACTTTTTCGCGCCGACACGCGCATCTCTTCCGGAAAAACTGACAGCCAGATCATATAAGACAACATATATCTCTTTGTGCCGAATAATCAACATATTTTTTGCTTTGACGGTAAAAGATTCATGGGATACGGGAAAGGTCTTTCTGATTTTCCGCCATTCCCGCCACCATGAAATATCCGGCAGATAGTCCGCGTCATAAAATGAGAGATATTCATGATAACTGCCTTTTGCCAGCGCGTCTTTCCAGCCTGAAACAAGACTGCGGATGGCGGAAATTTCATCATTTCCCAAGGCTTCATGCGAAAAATTCTCTGTAATCACAAAAGGGGTTCTGTTCAGCGTGATATATTTTCGGATATTGTCAATATTGCTGTTTTCCAGCACCACGCATCCGCTGGAATCACTGGGTTTAAGCGGCTTGTTTGTGCCGTGAAGCCAGATCGAATCGCCGGTTTTGCCGGCAGTCTGATCCGCCATATTCGGATAATCTGTGGGAAAAGCCCTGCTGCCGTATATGGGTGCCAGTTCTTTTTTTTCATGCTCTTTGATAAAAAAATAAATACCTTCGGGCGTTTTCAGATCGCCGGCGACATTTTTCGGACCCGCAGCCTTTCCGGTGGAACACTTCATTCGGGCTATCTCCCGGACGCCTTCCTCATAAACGTAAATAAACAAAAGCTGGCTTTTCTTTTTAACCACGATGGCATAAGCGCCTTTGTTTTCCGAAAAAAAGGGAAACAGCGCACTGGCTGAAGGTTCGGCTAAGGACTCGGTTTCACTTGTCTTTTCCGGGATTAAGGTTTCGGATTCGCCTGCATTCTCCGGAAGTCGGCTTTCAGACGGCGCGGGCGCATCTGCCGGGGATTCGGCTGCTTTGTAAGCTGGTTGGCTTTCCGGTGCTTGGGCTTCAGACGGTATCGGCGCATCTGCCGGGGATTCGGCTGCTTTGTCAGTGAGTTGGCTTTCCGGCGATTGGGCTTCAGACGGTATCGGCACATCTGCCGGGGATTCGGATTCTGCTGCTTTGTCAGTGAGTTGGCTTTCCGGTGCTTGGGCTTCAGACGGTATCGGCGCATCTGCCGGGGATTCGGATTCGGCTGATTTATCAGTGACCCGGATTTCAGACGGCAGGGGCGGCGCATCGCTCGTTTGTTCCGGGGATTGGGAATCTGCCCCTTCATTCTGAGAAAAAGCATTCCCGCTGCCCATCACCAGCAGCAGCAAAACGATAAAACATATTCGATTTATTTTCATTTCAGATTGTTGCAAACAACTCCTTTCCGTAAGACGCTTTTGATTAAACAAATGGAAAATAAAAAAAAAATCGCCTGATGTCAAGTTAAAGCTGTCAGTCTGGATGTCTGACTGACAGCTTTGACAACTTTTCAAAAGTTGTCAAAGCTCTAATTATTTATAATTAAAAGAATTTTTTTTGATAATCTCCCTGTAATACCAAATCCTTATTGAAACCATACATTCGTAAAAATAACATCCTGTAATTAAATAAAAAAATTTGTTTATATTAGACCTCTTTCAAAAGTCAATTTTTATCCAATAAAATCAAGGGGGCAAATCCGAGTTTTGAAAGAGGTCTATTGTATAAAGTCAAAAGAGATTCGGTATAAGCGGCATATTTGCAGAAAAAACAGCTCCGCAGATCGTAGCCGCTACTTCGGAGGGGGGGCAGAGGATGGGGTCTGATACCAATTCGCTTTCAAAATTACAGGCTCAACGACCGACATTTCATAATTATTTGAAAGCGATTTGGTCTGAACTGCGTAACTCCTAAATATAATAATACGGATTCGCTTTCAAAAACGGTGTTCTCCGTATCTGTTTTAAGCACTCCGTATCTGTTTCAAGCCGGGGCGCTTTTCAAGCGCCCGGCTAAAAATAGATGCGATTTATCTATTTTTAGCCGGGTGTTTTCAGCCGGGGGCGCTTTACGATCTGTGTTCCGTAAAACCGCTTTTCAAGCGGTTTAAGCGATTTGAAAAATCGCTTTACGGTCTGAAAACGGTGTGTTCCGTAAAACCGCTTTTCAAGCGGTTTAAGCGATTTGAAAAATCGCTTTACGATCTGTTTTCCGTAAAACCGCTTTTCAAGCGCCCGGCTAAAAACAGATGCGATTTATCTATTTTTAGCCGGGTGTTTTCAGCCGGGGGCGCTTTACGATCTGTGTTCCGTACAACCGCTTTTCAAGCGGTTTAAGCGATTTGAAAAATCGCTTTACGGTCTGAAAACGGTGTGTTCCGTAAAA
>JAIFKL010000119.1 GCA_020049595.1 Desulfobacteraceae bacterium | reverse complement strand
AAGAGCGCGGAGTTTTCCGCAAAGAGCGCAAAGTTTTAAAATATATCTTTGCGTAACTTTGCGGAAAACTTTGCGATCTTTGCGGTTAAATAAAAAAGGCAAATTTCAACTGCGTAAGTCCTATCTCAATTCTCAATTAAAAAAAGTTGAGAAGAGTTGTCAACAAACGGAGGCAGTAATGGAAAACTTGAAACTTGAAGCCACAAAAGATACGCCCGAAATAAATTTTGACGCACAGCAGCATCTTATAGAAGTCAGGGGCAAATCTTATCCGGAAAACACAGCAGAATTTTATTCGCCGATTTTTGCATGGATGGAGAAATATCTCAGCCAGTTAAAAGATGAACAGGTGACGGTGAATATGGATATTATTTATTTTAACAGCAGCTCGTCAAAAGTGCTGCTCGATTTTTTTGAAACCCTTGAGAACGCGGCAGGCAGCGGCAGAAACATCACTGTCACATGGTTTTATGAGGAAGGCGATGAAGATTCTCTGGAATTCGGACAGGAATTTCAGGAAGATTTTGAGGCGCTCAATTTCAACGTGGCGCAGAAGGAGTCATAATGTCGGGAACGCTGTTTTTTTCCCGTTTTCCCGTTTCCGTTATATTCCTGTTGCCGGAACCGTCGGAATCATCTGTAAGACAGCCTGCAACTGAAAGAAAGTCACTTTTTTATGTGAAATAAAAACAAGATAATGACAAGCATATCTTGTTTTTTATCCGTCAGGATAAAAGGGGGAAGTACGGTGAACGATCTTTATTCTTTAAAACAGGATTTCAATAAGCGGGGAATTTTTCTGAGTTTCAGCGGCCCTGTTTCGCAAAGTCTTGTCGTAGAAATCGGTGCAACTCTCAAGAAAAAAATGAAGCTCGAAGAGGCAAGCAAAACAACGGTTCTCAGAGTTTTTTCCGCGGTTGTGGAAAATGCGCAGAATATTCTCCATTATTCTGCCGAAAACAGTTTCGGCATCATTGCGGTAGGGATTGAAACGCCGGAGACTCAAAATGATTGTTATTTTGTCTTATGCGGAAACATGATCGAAAATGAAAAAGTGCCGGCGCTGAGGGAAAAGCTGACGTTAATGAGAGACATGTCCAAAGAAGAACTGAAACAATACTACAAAGAGCAGCGCAAAAACGGACCCGCCGAAGACAGCAAAGGCGGGGGGCTGGGATTCATTGAAATGGCAAAAAAAGCCAGCAGACCCATTGAGTTTGATTTCAGAAAAATAAATGAGAAACATTCCTTTTTTTCCTTGCGGATTGTTATCTGAGCGGAGACAAAAAAAATGATCGGCGAGCCTTTTTCGGATAAAAAAAGTTCAGCGGGAACTTCTCTTCTTCACCGGACCGACCCGAGAATCAAAATCATTTTTTTAACGCTTTATTCCTTTGCGGTTGCCATGCTCAGCCGCTTTCCCTCACTGATCGCCGCGCTCTTTGTTTCCCTTGCGCTGATTTTTCTGGCGCGGACAAATCTTCGGGACCTTGCCGCAAGACTTTTTGTTGTCAACGTGCCGGTGTTTTTTTTCTGGCTGCTGCTGCCCCTCACATTCGAAGCCGAACCCTTGTTTTGTGCCGGTCCTTTTACCGTCAGCGGTCCGGGCATTGTATATGCGGCGCGGATCACGCTTAAATCCAATGCGATTCTGCTGGCATTTATCGCATTGGCCGCGACATCCTCTGTAGTCACGCTGGGACATGCCATGAACCGTCTGCATGTTCCTGAAAAAATTATTCATCTGCTGCTGCTGACCTACCGCTATGTCTTTGTCATCGAGCAGGAATACCGGAAACTGCGCATTGCCGCAAAGGTCCGGTGTTTCCGCCCGAAAACCGACATGCACACTTACAGAACATATTCCTATCTTCTGGGAATGCTCTTTGTCCGAGCCGCGGCCCGCGCCGAGCGGGTGCATCATGCCATGCTCTGCCGCGGCTTCAAAGGAAAATTTTACTGCCTCAGCGAGTTTTCGCTTACACGGGCAGATATCACCGGCGCCCTGCTGATGACCGGGGCAATGATCGTATTGGAAATTTTGGAATGGACGGAAATAATATTATTCTGGAAATGAAAGATGTCTGTTTTTCCTACACAGACAGGCAACGGAAAGTGTTGGATCATGTCAGTTTCAAACTGAAAAAAGGGGAAAAGACAGGGCTGATCGGCACCAACGGAAGCGGCAAAACAACGCTGCTGCACATCATCATGGGACTGGTGCCGATTTCTTCGGGCAACATGCGGATTTTCGGGAAACCGGTGAAAAGCGGGAAAGATTTTGATGCGGTGCGGCAGAAAATCGGTCTGCTTTTTCAGAATGCCGATGACCAGCTTTTCAGCCCCACTGTTTTGGAGGATGTTGCTTTCGGTCCGCTGAATCTGGGCAAAACGCCGCGGCAAGCCCGTGAAATGGCCGAAAAAACACTGGCGGAACTGAACCTGAAAGGTTTTGAGAACCGTGTGACGCACAAATTATCCGGGGGCGAAAAGAAATTGGTTTCGCTGGCAACGGTGCTGGTCATGTCGCCGGAGGTGCTGCTTTTGGACGAACCCACGACCGGCTTGGACGAGTCAGCACGGGAGCGGATTATCGCTGTGCTGAACAAACTTGACATCAGTTGTGTGATCGTATCGCACGAATATGATTTTCTCGCCCGTACCACCCGCTTTATATACAGCATGAAGGATGGCAGAACAGAGTATAACGGAGATTCGGCTGCGCTTCACACACATTATCACAGCCATACTGCGGGAAAACTTCCGCATGTTCATGAGATGGGTAGGTTGGGGTGAGGCACGAACCCCAACAACATGTCGGGCAATTGTTGGGGTTCGCAGGCTCACCCCAACCTACGAACCCCAACCCCCTGGCCGTCCTTAATAAAGATGAAATTTCCGGCTCATTTCGGCAAACGCTTCAAGTTCTTTTTTCCATGAATAGACGATGTCTTCAATTTTATCAAAATTTTCAATACGTTTTCTGATTTCACTGCTTCCGATAATCAGATCCGCCGGCAGTCTTTCAAACTCGTATTCATAAGGCGGAGACTTCCATTTGAAGCTGTCTTTGCAGAGAAAAATCACGGTCTGCAACAGTCTGAGCGTCGTTATATAAGGGCTGTACTGATGCGGATCCGTGATGTGAATCTGAAAGCCTTTGCAGGGAATCCCTTTCCATTTGTTGGCAGTCGGTTCAAAGATATGACGCCGAAGGATTGCCCCGGGAACCTGATTCCCGCCCAGCACGGCAAGCATTTTTTCCGTGTCTGTGAAGGGCGCGCCGAAGACTTCGAACGGCTGGGTTGTCCCGCGCCCCTCGGATATGTTGGTGCCTTCCCACAAAACCTGCCCCGGATAGACCATCGCAGATACCGGCGTGGGCAGATTGGGAGACGGCGCGACCCAGGGAAGCCCCGTGTCCTGAAAATACATGCCGCGTTTCCAGCCTTTCATGGGAATGACTTCAAGATCGCAGCCGATGCCGTAGTGACGGTTGAACAAAAGCGAAAGCTCGCCGATTGTAAGCCCGTGACGCATCGGAAGGGGGTACCGCCCCACAAAAGACGCGCAATCCGGACACAGACAGTTTCCCTCAACCGTCACGCCGCTGATTGGATTCGGGCGATCCAGCACAATGACTTTTTTGCCGAATCTGCCCGCAGCATCCATACAGTAAGACATGGTATAGATGAAGGTATAAACACGGGTCCCGGCATCCTGCAAGTCAATGAGCAGTATGTCTATGGGATCAAACATTTCTTTGCCGGGCATCCGGGTTTCGCCGTAGAGACTGAAGACCGGAATTTTCAAAAGCGGATCCGTGAGATGCTCCGACTCGATCATATTGTCCTGTTTTTCAGCAAAAAAACCGTGCTGAGGCGAATACAGGGCAGTCAGCTGCCCCGGCAAAGCGGCGTTAATGACTTCTGTAGCATGGCTGAAATTCCTGTCAACCGACGCGGGATTGCATAACAGACCGAGCCGGTGCCCCAATATCGCTTCCGGCGGGGAAGCGATGAAGTTTTCAAGACCTGTCTGAACATGCGCCCTTCTTAAAACAGACAATGATATGACTCCTTTTTGAAGTGAGAAGTAGGGGAACGCCGGCGGCGTGCGAGAAGTGCTGTAGGTTGGGGTGAGCTTGCGAACCCCAACAACTGCGGACATTTAACAACGGAACCAATCGGAATCAATCCGAATCAATCGGGTAGGAAGCGAAGCGTGTCCACCTACACCCATATCGGCATTGATGTGTCGGTCAGTATGCCCGCAAGTTCTCCGATAGTGCTGAAATTGCCCTCAATCAGTTCTTCTTCCCCGAGCGTAATGACAAATCCTTCCTGCTGACATTTCATTGCAATTGAATTTAATATAAAATCAATTGTTTTGAGCTGATGCCGCTGGTCGTTTTTATAAATATTCAGCAGCAGACTGTCAATTTTGATTTTTTCAGCACCGGGAATCGGTCTGTATAATCCGCTGTTTTCACGTAACAGACCGACATGATTTGAAATAAACGGATTAATTACGGCACAGATAATAAAAAGCGCCTTTTCTTTTGAGAGTATCTTGGGAATGTCCATCTGTTTTCCTCCCGTATCATTTTTATGTAATCAGTTATAAGTTTCCGTTTGTTATGCTGATCTTCTATAAAATCTGATTATATAGAACAAAACGGCAGAAAATCAATGGGGTGGAGGGAGTATTTTGAAGTAGCAAAATGCTACCTGCTTCCCGCTTTTTTCGCTTTTCGCCCTTCTTTAACCGCGAAAGCACGAAAGATACGAAAGGCACGAAAAAAAAAGGAATCATTATTTTCGTGTTTTTCCTTTCTTTCGTGCTTTCGTGGTTCAAAAAGAAGAGGAACACGAAAGCACGAAAGATACGAAAGGCACGAAAAAAAAAGGAATCATCTTTCTTTCGTGCTTTCGTGGTTCGCTTCTTTCGTGTTTTCGTGGTTCAAAAAGAAGAGGAACACGAAAGCACGAAAGATACGAAAGGCACGAAAAAAATTCGTGGTTCGCTTCCCGCTTCTCACCGTTTCACCGGCAGTTGTATAACAAACTTCGCTCCTTTTCCGAGTTCGGATTCAACAAAAATCCTTCCTTTGTGATTATTTGTGATAATGAAAAAGGAAACCGAAAGCCCCAGACCTGTGCCGATACCGACGGTTTTTGTCGTGAAAAAAGGCTCGAAAATGCGGGTGCGGATTTTTTCATCTATCCCGGGACCGTTGTCCTGGACCTCGATTCTCAGATGTTCCGGCTCTTTTCTGGTCCGCAGAATAATACGGGGCTTTTCCGTTTTCTCTTTGACCTCTGCCATTGCCTGTGCGGAATTTTTCAGAAGATTCAGAATGACCTGCTCGATTTCCGTATCTATACAGGGAACCTGAACCGGATCAGGCTCATAATCCCGGACAATTTCAATATGCCGGAAATCATATTTTTTCTTCAGATCATAGTCGCTTGCGGCAAGCAGCACCGTATTGTCAAGGAGTTTGTTAATATCGGTCCGAATCATCGCCGATTCGCTGCGCCGGCTGAAATTGAGCATATTGCTGACAATATCCGCGGCCCGGGAACCCGCATCTTTTATGCCGTTGAGGTATCTGACTATCCCCCGCTTTTCCATATACAGACGGATTGCCTCCAGACTGACGCCGCAGGATAGCGCGGCCTCATGGTTTGCCTCAAGATCCGGGGAAATACGGCGGATAGCGTTCTGAACCCCCTGAAGAATAATGCCCAGGGGATTGTTGATCTCATGTGCCATGCCCGCAGCCAAGCCGCCCACAGACATCATTTTTTCCGTCTGAATCATCATTTCCTCAATCCGGACCCGGGACGTCACATCGTCAATGCGGATAACAGCCCCCTCCACGCCGTTTGCCACCAGCGGATAAATCATAATATCTTCATAATATATCTCTTCCGAACGGTGTCTGGGCTGTTTTTCCGTCTTTACCGGCTCACGGTCTTCAAGCGATTTCCGGATAGCCGCCGTATAGGCGGACATATCAGGGTAAACATCTGTCAGAAGACGCCCCCGAATATCTTCCCCTTCGCTGATGCCCGCTGCCGCGGAAGCCGCCATGTTCCAATGCGTGATCCTGCCCTCAGGATCAACGCCGATCACCACCGAGGGCATGGAGTCAATTATATTTTTGATGTATCCCTGGGTCATCCGCAGTTCCTGATGGATTCTGTGCATTGCCTCATTCTTGCGGTAGAGTTCGGAATATGAATTCCAGACTTCGGAAACCATCTTGTTGAGAGCCGTTTCGATCATCAGCCATTCATCGGTTCTGCCTAAGCGGATCCGGACATCCATATCGCCGTCTCCGATGGCTTCCAGCACCCCGCAGATACTCTCGATGGGCTTGCGGATGTTTGTCTGAAAAAAAAGAAAACTGAACACCGCAAACAGAAAGCAGGCCGCGCCGGATAAAATATAAACAAAGCGGGTGGATGTTTTTATTTTTTTCGATGTTTCCGCCAGCATCCTTTCAATTTCACGCATCCTGTTTTCATCGCACCGGCTTTTGGCGGCGACCGTGCGCTCTTTTGCATCGCTGAGTTCGGCAAAACACTTTCGGAATTCATTTCGGGCTTCATTGAAAGTCACAACCGCGGATTTGTATTTTGAAATATTGTCCCACAGCTTTTCTCCGAACGCGGCAATCTCAGGGTCGGACAGCAGCAGCACCAGAATTTTCCGAGACAGATCATCCAATATGAGGACTATCGCCTCCGCATCGCCGGTATGCGTCCGGAGGGGTTCCAGCGTGGAAAAATGAAGATCGGTGTGAAGAAAAATTTGCCTGTATGAGGGTATCAGCTTTCCGAACTGCTCAAGATCAGATATATCATCCTGCCACGGTACGGCGCGTAGGGGCAGCCCCCCGTGGCTGCCCTCCCGGGCAAGTTTGTCTTCCAATTCGGCAAAACACGCCTGTGTCTGTGCGGCAACGGCTTCGATTTCCCGGAAGACCGTGTTGATAAGCGCACACTGTCTCAACAGGGCGTCAAGTTTTTCATGGAAGTCTCCGAGGCATTTTTTCAGATATTTGTCATCCGGCTGATCTGAAAGCCCCGGTCCCGAGTTTAAATATAAAAGATTATCTTTCAGAAGACTTCCCTCGGTTTCCAATACTTTTTCATTTTTATAGAAAGAACTGAGCAGCAGATGGGTTCTTTCAACCGCTCCGAAAAGTTCTTTTCCCAGCCGGGTATTATGAATAATTCCTCTGACATCTCTTTCGATTGCTTTGGCAGTCATTGTTTCGATATTACGGAAAGCATAAACCACCATCCCGGAAATAATTCCGAAAACAATGAAAACCGTCAGATTCAGAAAAAGAAGCTTTATGTTGATACTTGTTCTGAGGCGGAATAATTTATCAAAAACTTTCATAACAGTTTCAATCCTGTTTTGACTTCTCTTTCACGACGTTTTGAGCAAGGTCTTTATTTTATTTATATCTTTACAGATAATTCTAAGAAAAGCATCCGCACAGTCCGGACAGTAAATTTTTCCCTTTTTGGATTCTATTTCCGAAATCGCATAGCCTATATCTAATGAAGGTCTGTAAGGTCTGTGGGAAGACATTGCCTCCACCACATCGGCGATAGCAATAATTTTGGCTTCAAGTAAAATATCGTCTCCTTTCAGTCCCCGGGGATAGCCGGAACCGTCAATCCGTTCATGATGCTGATACACGATTTCCGCGATGGGCCAGGGAAAGGCGATATTGATCAGAATATCATATCCCATAAATGAATGCTTTCTGATAACCTGCATTTCTTCGGGTTCAAGACGGGTCGGTTTTGACAGAAATTCCGCAGGCACATAGATTTTTCCGATGTCGTGCAGCAGGCTCGCAACCTTTATCGCCTCCATTCTGTCCTCTGAAAAACCCATCTCAGCAGCAATTGCCAGCGCCAGAACAGAAACCCGCTTCTGATGCCCTGATGTGTAAGGGTCTCTTTTGTCCGTCATCACAGAGAGCGCATTCACTGTTTCCCACAGGATTTCACGAAGCTGTGTATTGATCTTTTCCAGTGCGAGGGTCCGTTTGCGGACCTTTTCTTCAAGGGATTTTTTGTATGCTTCGTTTTCACGGATGAGCGCGGCTTTTTCCAGCGATTTTTCCACAACATGCTGCAAAACCGCCAGACTTTGGATTGGTTTGGTCAGATAATCCCAGGCACCCCTGCGGTTAGCCTCGATCACATCCTGAATAATGCCGGTTCCGGAAATGACAATGATCGGTGTCTGGGGCGATTCCTGTTTTACTGCGGATACGACTTCAAAACCGTTGACTTCGGGCATCATCAGGTCAACAAGAACAACATCCGGCTTTTTTTCACGAAAAATTTCAAGCCCTGTTTTTCCGTTTTCCGCCATCAGAACTGTATAACCGGAATCTTCCAGATAATCCCCGACAGTAAAGCGGATCATTTCTTCATCATCAATGCAAAGCACCGATAATTTTTTTTTATCCATAAAACAAATGCTCCGGTCAGAGGTTCGGGGTCAGAGGTTCGGGGGAGCGGCGAACCCCCTGACCTCTGACCTCAAACCCCTAACCTCATTCAAATTTTAAAATCAGCCGGCTCAAAACGCTCATATCCGACAGCGGCTTCAGTAAAACATGCTCCTGTGTGATGCCCATATCCTGAAGTTCCCGGGGCACGGAATAGAAAGTTGAACCGGTATGAATGACAACATTCAGATTCGGCTGCATTTTCTTTGCATTTTTAATAAATGTGTTTCCGTCTATTCCGGGCAGACGCATATCAACCACAACCGTGCTGAAGGTCCTTTTGCTTAAATTCTCAAGACCTGCTTCTCCGCTGTCAGTTGATTTCACTTCAAAGCCTTCATCTGCAAGAAAATCTTCCAAATTGATGCGGACCATCTCCTCATCTTCAACAATCAGAATACTGATCTCCCGCGGCTCCATATCGTTTGTTGCTCCGATGCATCTCCGATTTCCCCGGAATCGTCTGAAATGTAAATTATTATATTGCGCCGACACGTCATCCCGTCATATAGCAGTACCTTCTGACAGAGAACGGAAAGGAACGGCTGTTATCAATAGCAGAAGATTTGCATTTTGTCCATACCGCAACAGCGGTTTTATACGACTGTAGAACGGGTTTGAAACCCGTTCTACAGAAAAAAGGCGGACACGCTGCGCTTTGTCCGACCATGACTGTAGAACGGGTTTGAAACCCGTTCTACAGAAAAAAGGCGGACACGCTGCGCTTTGTCCGACCATGACTGTAAAACGGGTTTGAAACCCGTTGTACTTTATCGCACGAATAATGAAAATGAAAAAAATATGATTCATTAAAAAATATTCTGCGCTTCCTCTTTACAAAAGAACGGAAATTTTGTAAAAGAAATTGAAGGGGAGGATTATTGCCGACTTATGAATTTCCGCATCATAATTTCCTTTATCCTGTATCTTGTTAAATATTTCGAGCTTGCTTATTTCAAAAGCGGATCCGTGAAAGTGTGTCCCCAATTCGTTCCCCGCGGTGTGTTCTCTCAGGGAGTTTTTTTTATGGGCGCCTGCCTGGCGGCAGGCTTTAGCAAAGCAATTTTTAAGTTGTTCAACTCTCCGCGGCTTGTAATCCGTTCTGAAAGCTGGGTTGACAAATCGGTAAGCGACCGAAAGGAAATAAATCTGTTATGTCAGATGATGATAAAAATACGACTCAGATCGGATTTAAGCCGGGGGCTGCTGCATCTCTCAATGACGTTGCCTCATTTCTGCTGCTTATGGAACCGTCTGATTTTTCCGAATCTGTCTCAGCCCGGGCCCGTTTGCAGGAGATGCTGACTGCCATTGCGGATGACAAATCTTATCCCGAATCCTGCCGGGAAAAAATTGCCCGCGCCCTACAGATCGCCACAACATTCCGCTCCGCAGGGAAACCGGAAGATGCCTCGGATACGGATTCTGAAACAGCGGATGCGATTGAAAAAATCGGTATTATGATAGAGGCTGCAATGAATGCCGCGGATGAAAAAGAAAATCCCCCGGCGCCGGATGCCGGGAAAACAGCAGATTCTCCCCCGGCGGAAATTTGCGATATGTCCGAGCGCGGGCTGCTCATGTCTGAACACGGCGGACTGACTCCGGAATCCCCCCTTTCCGGGACCGGGGCGGTTTTTCTCCCCGGCGATGCGGATCCGGAACTTGTCAGCGCATTTATTACAGAAAGCATGGATTTGATTGTCAATGCGGAAGAGGCGCTGCTCTCTCTTGAAAGAAATCCTGAAAATACAGATGCGGTCAACACGGTTTTCCGGGCATTTCACACAGTCAAAGGCACTGCTGCTTTTCTCGAACTGACGCTCATATCGGAAATGGCGCATCATGCCGAGTCCTTTTTAAGCCGTATCCGTAACCGGGAAATCCGCTATGCCGGCGGATATACCGACCTCGCGCTGCGCTCTGTTGACATGCTCAGAGAACTGGTACAGACAACGCAGCTGCTTGCCGAAGGAAAGCCTTTTGTCAAACCTCAGGGCTATGACGAACTGATGGTTTTTCTGACGGACCCGGAAAAAGCCGGCATATCCGATGAGGAATCAGAAGAGCCGCCGGCAGTGATCCCCCGGATCGGCGACATTCTGGTGGCTGCTGATAAAGCTGAAAGAAAAGATGTCGAGGCAGTCGCCGGTGCGGACCGGAAGGATGAAACCCCTATCGGTCTCAAGATGGTGAGGGCAAAAACCGCTTCTTTGTCAGATGTGGCCAAAGGGCTTAGGACTCAGCAGCAGATGGAAGGTGCAAGACATCTGACAGAATCTTCCGTGCGCGTGCCGGTGGAGCGTTTAGACCGCTTTATTGACATGGTGGGCGAATTGGTGGTGGCGCATTCCATGGTGGCGCAGGATGAAATTGTGGGGGCAGGCGGCCATCACGAGCTTTCAAAAAAGGTGGCGCTGACCGCCAAAATCGTCCGTGAACTGCAAAATATGAGCATGTCCATGCGGATGGTGCCCCTCAAACCCACATTTCAGAAAATGGCGCGTTTAGTAAGGGATTTAGCCCGCAAAGCCGGCAAGGAAATTGTGTTTGCGGCGCAGGGCGAGGATACGGAAATTGACCGGAATATGGTGGACATTATAGCGGATCCGCTGGTTCACATGGTTCGCAATGCCGTGGATCACGGCATTGAAGCCCCGCAATTCAGAGAAAAACTCGGAAAACCCCGTCAGGGAACGATTATCCTGTCTGCCCGGCATTCTGCCGGAAATGTGGTGGTCGAGATAAAAGATGACGGAAAAGGGCTGGATCGGAATGCCATTATTGCCAAAGCCGTAAAAACAGGGCTGGTTCCGGAAAATACCAGGCCGGAAACGCTCACGGAACATGCGGTTTTCAGCCTGATTTTCGAGCCGGGATTTTCCACTGCCGAAGTTGTTTCCGAGGTTTCAGGACGCGGGGTCGGGATGAATGTGGTCAAAACAAATATCGAAATTCTTCACGGACAGATTGAAATTCAGTCCGAACTTCACATCGGCAGCACCTTCAGGATCAGTCTGCCCCTGACGCTTGCGATTATTGACGGAATGGTGGTTCGGGTGGGGACGGAGAAATATGTGATGCCGACGATTTCGATTGTCCGGTCTGTCCGCCCGGATATAAAGGCGATTTCAAGGGTTCACAACCGTGGGCAAATCTTACAGCTTCAGGGAAAACTGATTCCCCTGTTCCGGCTGGCGGACCTTTTCGGCATCCAAGGCGCGGGCCGGGACCCGGCACATTCCATTGTCGTGGTGGTGGAAGACGGCGGAAAACAGGCTGGTATTGTCGTGGATGAACTGATCGGAAGTCAGCAGATTGTCATCAAAACACTGGGAGAGATCATGCGGAATATTCCCGGCATTTCCGGGAGTGCGATTATGCCGGACGGCAAAGTGGGGCTGATTTTAGATGTGGGGGGATTAGTAAAGCTTGCCAATTCGAAGCAGAGTGAGAATTGAGAATTGAGAATTGAGAATTGAGAATTGAGAATTGTCATTCTGAAAGAAGTGAAGAATCTTATTTCTCACTTCTCAATTCTCACTTCTCAATAATGAGGTTTTGTTGATAAATTTAATGTCAGCCGAACTGAGTGAAAAGCAGTTCAGAATAATCAGTCAGCTTGTTTACCGCTTATGCGGAATATATCTGAGGGACGGAAAGCAGGCATTGGTCAGAGCGCGCCTGATGAAGCGTCTGAGAGCTTTGCATCTGTCCGATTTCGAAGCCTATCTGAAATATATCGAAAGCGACGGCGGCCCTCAGGAAATCGGCTTTCTGATTGATGTTATCACTACAAATAAAACCAGCTTTTTCCGAGAACCGGAACATTTCAATTATTTGGAAAAAAAAATACTGCCGGAACTGACAGGCCGCAGACAGCGTTTCTGGACCGCCGCGTGTTCCTCCGGGGAGGAATCTTTTTCTTTGGCAATAATGCTGAGAGAAAAAATACCGGACAGCGATTCGAAAGACATGAAAATCCTTGCCACAGACATCTCATCGAAAATGCTTGAAAAAGCACGCAGAGCCGTTTACGGGGAACAGGAAATCGCCGGACTTCCGCCGGCATTTCTCAGCAAATATTTTTTGCGGATTCAGGACGCTCCCCGTCTCTGGCAGGTGAAAGAAAATATCCGGAAAATGGTGCGGGTGGCAAGGCTGAATCTGATGGAATCATGGCCCATGAAAGGAACCTTTGATGTGATTTTCTGCCGCAATGTCATGATTTATTTTGACAAGCCTACCCAGGAGAAGCTGATAAACCGTTTCTGGGATTTGCTGAATCCGGAAGGATACCTTTTTGTGGGTCATTCGGAAGGTCTGTCAGCCATATCGCACAAATTCCGTTATATACAGCCGGCAGTCTATCGGAAATAGTCCGCAGGGCGGGCAGCGTTCAGACTGAAGCTCTTGCCTAAGTCAGGCTGCCCGCCCTGCGGGCTATGAGGGAACAAATGAGACATGTGATTTTAGTGGGTGATATGAAGGTCGGAAAAGAGCAGGACATATTAGTGACACACGCGCTGGGCAGCTGTCTGGGGCTGATGATATATGACCCGGCAGTGAAAGTGGGGGGACTGCTCCATGCCATGCTTCCCCTGTCTCGAATCAATCCGCAGAAAGCCGAAGCCAATCCGTTCATGTTTGTTGATACCGGTGTGCCGGAGCTGTTCAAAAGCGTTTATGAAATGGGCGGACAGAAGGCAAGACTCGTCGTGAAAGCCGCGGGCTGCGGTCAGCCTCTGGGAAACAATGAAATGTTCAAAATCGGTGAAAGAAATTATACGGTTCTGAAAAAACTTCTCTGGAAAAACGGCGTGCTGTTAGAATCTGAAGATATCGGCGGAAACGCAAGCCGCACGGTTCATTTTGAAATTTCAACCGGACAGGTGATGATCAGCAGCAGCGGAACCAAAAAAAAGCTTTGACAGGGGCATGGCTGCCCCTTGTGCTGATATTGCGGATATTTTCGGATGGTTGTCGGTTTCAGAAAGTCATTTATAAAATTTTTGTTTGGAGCAAATAGGATAAATGAGACACATCGTTTTAGTCGGAAACATGAAGGTCGGAAAAAAAGGAGACATCATCGTGACTTATGCGCTGGGTACCAGCCTGGGACTGACGGCTTACGATCCGGTGGCAAAAGTCGGCGGGCTGTTACATGCTATGTTGCCGCTGTCCCGTTCCGATCCGCAGAAGGCGGAGACAAATCCGTGCATATTCGTTGACACAGGGATTCCGAAACTGTTCCAGGAGATAACCGAGATGGGCGGACAGAGAGCGAGGCTTATTCTCAGAGCCGCCGGCTGCTTCCGACCTGCGGGTGAAAATGAAATGTTCAAAATCGGGGAAAGAAATTATTCTGTATTGAAAAAGATTCTGTGGAAAAACTCCATGATCCTCGAATCTGAAGATGTCGGCGGCGTGGCCAACCGTACCGTGAATTTTGATATTTCAACCGGACAGGTAACGGTGAGCAGTTGAAATCGGAGCGATGAGTGATGAGCGATGAGTGATGAGGGGAATGAAAATTCTCACTTCTCACTTCTCAATTATCAATTATCTGTTTTAAACTTGGACAATTCGGAAGCTTGGAAACCCGAAACAAAGAGGTTATATAAAGATGGCAATCAATGTTCTTATTGTTGACGACAGCGGTGTGATGCGCGCAATGATCCTGAAGTCTCTGAACATGAGCGGGCTTCCGCTCGGAGAGACCCATCAGGCCGCCAACGGACAGGAGGGACTCGATGTTCTCAATCAGAACTGGGTGGATCTGGTGATCGCTGATATCAACATGCCGGTGATGAACGGTGAAGAAATGATAGAATCTATGAAACAGAAGCCTGAAACAAAGGACATCCCTATCGTTGTCATATCAACAGAAGGCAGTGAAAAACGGCTGGAAAGGCTCCGGCAGAAAGGGGCTGCTTTTATTCACAAACCTTTTTCCCCGGAACTCATCCGGGATACAATCAGAAATCTTTTGGGATTGGGAGGCAGTGATGACCGCGGAACAGATTAAAGAAACACTTTATAATGTGGCAGGGGAAGTGTTGGAAAAACTTGCCTTTATTTTTTCTTTCCCGGAAGAGGAAAGAGAGCCGATGGATTACAGCGATGCGGTGATTGCCAGAGTTTTCTTTACGGGTCCTTTCAAAGGAACGCTGACAATGGCAGTTTCAGCAGAAGTCATACCCGAAATCACCGGCAACATGCTCGGTCTGGAAGATAATAACGACAGCACAAAAGAGCAGCAGTGCGATGCGCTTAAAGAACTGATTAATGTGATCTGCGGAAACCTTCTGCCGGTAATTGCCGGCAAACAGACTGTTTTCAATGTGGAAGCCCCCGGTATCATCGGCGCGGATGACATTGCTGTCAGCGGAAATGCCCCCGGCCCCCCGGCTGTGGCAAAATTGGATATGGATGACGGACAATGTGATCTGGTGCTTTATATTGAGAAGTGAGAATTGAGAATTGAGAATTGAGAATTGATTTCCCGCCTCTCACTTTCAGAGAAAAATATGTTGCAGGAAAAAATGATTAAAGTGCTTGTTGTTGATGATTCCGCGGTTATCCGCAAAATTCTGACAGAAGAGCTGTCCAAGTACAGGGATATTGAAATCGTCGGAACTGCGGTTGACCCCTACGCCGCGCGGGATAAAATCGTGAGGCTCAGACCCGACGTCATCACGCTTGATCTGGAAATGCCCAGAATGGACGGGCTTTCATTTCTGGTAAAGCTGATGAAATACTATCCGCTGCCGGTGGTGGTGCTGAGTTCTCTGACTCCGAAAAACAGCGAAATCGCATTGAAAGCGCTGGAACTGGGGGCAGTGGAAGTGCTTTGCAAACCGGGGCCCGCACATTCGACACCCAACATTTCCCGGGCCCTGGCAAATGCCATTCGCGCCGCGGCCTCTGCCCGGCTCAATGTTCACCGGCAGAGCCGGATACCTGCTGTTCCTCCCCCGAATGCCATCAAAGACCTCATAAGCATTGCTGCCTCACACAAAATTATTGCCATGGGCGCGTCCACCGGCGGAACCAAAGCCATTGAAACGGTACTTACAGACATGCCCGCGGATGCCCCGGGAACCGTCATTGTGCAGCACATGCCGGAAAATTTCACCGCGGCATTTGCCAGACGCCTCAACGATATCTGCCGGATGGAAGTCAGGGAAGCCGCAGATGAAGACCGTGTGATTGCCGGCGTGGCGCTGATTGCTCCGGGCAATCATCATATCGTGCTTCGGCACAGCGGCGCTGATTATACGGTAAAAATCAAAACCGGTCCTCCGGTGCATTACCAGAGGCCCAGCGTGGATGTGCTGTTTCAGTCAGTGGCAAAACATGCGGGGAAAAATGCGGTGGGCGTACTGATGACCGGTATGGGTTCCGACGGGGCAAAAGGATTGCTGGAAATGCGGCAAGCCGGCGCGCATACCATCGCTCAGGATGAAAAATCCTGCGTGGTGTTCGGAATGCCCAAAGAAGCGATCAAAATCGGAGCCGCCGATGAAGTGGTTCCGCTGGAAAATATTTCCCGGCAGATTATCGCCGCATTGCAAAGTCAGAAAAAGTGATCAGACCTCAGACCGTGATTTGAAATTTGAAATGACGGTGAAAAAAATATTTGCTCCGTCTGAAATGAATATATATTCATTTTATACAGACGGTCACATCTCTTTGTCACCCTGCCCATATTGTCCCCTGCTACCGTCCCGTTTCTCAGAGAAGCAATGCAGACACAAGGCAAAGATATATTTTAAAACTTTGCGCTCTTTGCGGAAAACTCCGCGCTCTTTGCGGTTCATTTTTTATATAAAAAAACTCCAAATGCGTAAATCCTAAAGGCATTGCGTCTCTGCTGTTTTTTCACAGCAGCAGTAAGATTTTTCTTGACAGACATTTCCGTCTCTGTTAAATGAATGAGTATTCATTCAATCATTCAGACATTCATTCTTTCAACAGAGACGATTTATTATCGGATTATATCGGAGGTAAAAATATGGTCAGGAAAATACGCAAAGCCGCAGTCATCGGTTCCGGCGTGATGGGAAGCGGTATTGCCGCGCTGCTTGCCAGTGCCGGCATCAAAACCCTGCTGCTGGATATTGTTCCCTTTGATCTCAAGCCGGAGGAAAAAAATGATCCGGCAGCGAAAAACCGAATCGTAAAAGCAGGCTTTGACGCGATGCTCAAATCCAATCCGCCCCTGCTTATGGATAAAAAAGATGCGGACCTCATCCGCATCGGCAATCTGGAAGACGATTTTGCCAAGCTTGCCGAATGCGACTGGATTGTGGAAGTGGTGGTTGAAAATCTGAAAATCAAGCAGGATTTGCTCAGACGGCTTGAAACCGTGAGAAAAGACACGGCGATTGTCTCCACAAACACATCGGGCATTCCGCTGAAAAATATGTCTTCGGGACTTGGCAGCGCATTCAGAAAGCATTTTCTGGGAACGCATTTTTTCAATCCGGTCAGATACATGAAACTGCTTGAAATTATTCCCGGAGAGGAAACGCTGCCGGAGATTCTGCAATTTATGGCGGATTTCGGCGAGCGCCGTCTCGGCAAAGGCATTGTGTGGGCAAAAGACACGCCGAATTTCATCGGAAACCGGATCGGTGTTCAGGGCATTGTCAGCGCGATGCAGATGATGGTGGAACAGGGTCTCAGCATTCCCCAAGTGGACGCGCTGTTCGGGCCCGCGATGGGAAGACCCAAAACAGCCATGTTCAAAACCACCGATCTGGTGGGGCTGGATGTCATGACGCATGTATCTGACAACACTTATGAATTGGTTCCGGAAGATGAGCAGAGAGAGCGTTTTGTGATTCCCGCATTTGTCAAAAAGATGATCGGAAACAAACTGCTCGGCAAAAAATCCGGCGCGGGTTTTTATAAAAAAGAAAAAACCCCGGACGGCAAGCCCGTCAGCAAAGTCATCAATCCTGAAACCCTTGAATACGCCGAATATGACAAGGTGAAATTTCCCTGTATCGAGGAATCCAAAAAAGCAAAATC
>JAIFKL010000233.1 GCA_020049595.1 Desulfobacteraceae bacterium | reverse complement strand
ATATTCACTCCGTCGGCACGCAGTTCAACGGCATCCGAGGCAAAGCGGGCAGAGGTCTTGATTTTGTTAATCAGCGTTACAAAATCATAAATATTGTATTTGCCGTCCTGATTCAAATCAGAGCAGTTACAGCCGCCGCTTCCCAGAATACAGTTGATCATCAGTTGCAAATCCAGTGTATTTATCACATCGTCACGATTGATGTCTCCGAGATTTTTACACGGCATCGTGACGGTAAGCAGGGCAGTATCCGAAAAATCCGAAGGAATGGCTTTTGCCTGCCCGTCTGAGACAAGACATTCGCTGAAACTGAGGGAAGAGGCATCAACAATGACGCTATCGTCAATATCAAATTGCAGCTCAAAGATCGGACCTGTTCCCGCGGAAATAACGCCGCCCATACTGTAGAGCATGACAAAAACTTCGGAATTTGCACCGTTTTCTTTAACCTTAATCATTGCTTCAAATGAAGAGGTTCTTGTCGTGAATTTGTAAGCAGTTTTCGCATGGATTCCTTCATTTGCGTTGTAACGAACCCGGAACTGCATCGAATTTACCGGCGTTTTATCCTGCGTCGTATTGTCCAAAGAAACGGAAACCGGAATATTCTTACTTCCCGGAGAACCCTGCGCGTCTTCGATCATCAGGCGGACTTTGGGCGTGGTTGAGGACCATCGGGTAACGGTTATCGAAACCGCAGCAACATTGGAGTCTGATTTTCCGTCATTTGCCTTGAAGGTGAACTGATCCACTCCGTTGTAATCTGCAACAGACGTATAACTCAGCGCGGGCGCGGTCCCGGTCAGTGTTCCGTGTGAAGGCTGGCTTACAACAACATATTTCAGGGAACTGCCCTCAGGGTCCGAGGCGGTCAGCGTGATATTTACAGCCTTTCCCGCATCTGCCGAAACATTGATATTATCTGCTGTCGGGGCTTTGTTTGAAGGCAGCGCGGCGACATTTATTGTGACAGTGGCACTATTGGAGTTCAACTGCCCGTCGCTTGCTTTGAAGGTGAAACTGTCCGAGCCGCTGTAAGCTGAATTTGATGTGTAGGTTACAGCAGGCGGCGTACCGGATAAGGTCCCGTGCAAAGGCTGAGTTACGGTTGTGTATGTCAGCGTATCACCGTCGCTGTCTGTAGCCGCGAGGGTGATTTTCAAAGCCGCGCCGGCATTTGTGCTGAGATTCTGGTTTGCTGCAACCGGTGCGGCATTCGTGCTGCCCCCGAATCTCACCGCTCCTTTTGCGGCATTGGCAGAATATCCGTTTGCGTCCGCATCGTCATTAATCAGCACAGGAAAAGCACTGCTGCTCGTTCCGGGCTGGCTCAGGTCTGAGCCGAGCAGCATGTCAACGGTTTCGCCCCCGGAAGAATATCCGTTGCTTGTACTTTTCAGCGTGGTGGGCCGTATTTTTATGTCATAAGTTCCTGCGGATGCTCCTGTTTTCAAACGGAAAGCCAGCGTGAACAAAATATTTCCCGCGCTCTGAGCTGCCGATGTTTCCGCGGCACGGGCTGCTGAAATGATTGCTTTTCCCAAAGTCTGATCGTTGAAAAAAACCGTGTCAAAAAAATTGCTTGTGACAGAAGCCAGAATAATATCTGCGCTGAATTCCAGCGTGAAAGCCGCGCCCGCGATATTTTTCAGAACAACATCGCCCTCCACAGTTACATCTGCCATGACCTGTTCGCCTGTTCCGCCGCTGCCGTCTCCGATTTTCAGGAATCGGGCAGCCTGAGCAGTGTCCGGCAAACACGAGAAGAACAGGCTGAAGAGCCAGAGAATTGACAGTATTTTGATAATTCTTTGCATTTCATCCTCCCTTTCAAAAAAAATTGGTCTGATATTCCGAATCAGGCTTTAACGCCCTGAGCATATAGAAATAATTTTTATTAATACCAGCATCAAGCGCCGATTGCAACCATATTTTTGGCAATATAACAAAATTTAAAGGAGGCTTCATGTAGGGGCAGCCCCCTGTGGCTGCCCTGTGGCTGCCCTTTGCAGTGTAAGCACGGGGGCTTACCCCTACAGTGAACTTGCGGGAAACCTTTGTATTTCTGATTATATTTTTAAGTTTCAAATTTCTTCAAAGCGGTTTTCTTCAATGTTTTTCTTCACTTTTCCGGCTTCAAATATTCTGCCGTTCATGGCAATATACACGCCGTCCGGGAGAATTTGAACCGCAGTGAAAGCGCAGGCGATGTTGAAGACAGCATCCGTCATTCTGAACCTTGCAGGCTGCATCGCGCCGGTGAATACGATGACTTTATCCGGTATTTTCAGCAGTTTTTCAGCAGTCAGCGCCATCGTGTCGGTCCCGTGCGTCACAATAAAATGCCGGTGCGGGTCGGAATGTATTGTTTCATAAATAAGACGGCGATCTTCATCATTCATGTCAAGGCTGTCTTTCCGCAGCAGGGAAATGACTTTGTATTCAACAGTGACGCTTGCCTCTTCCAGCACTTCGATAATCTGCGGATCGCCGACCTGATATTCATTTTTCCTGTCAAAATAGATTTTGTCAATCGTGCCGCCGGTGGTGATGATTTTGATTTTCATAAATGATAATGTCCCGACCGTATAATTCCATTTCTTTATAATTTAAGATGAAACAGCGCGCTGCGTTTACTGTGAGTTTGCCAAGTATTTTATAAAAAATCAAGTTGAATTTTATAAAATCCTCTGATATATATTAATGTTTGTAATTTAAGGACAGGGTTTGAAAATCTGTTCGTATAAATTTTATAAGAGCCTGTCCGGGAAAGGAAACAAAGATTATATGTCCAAATCAATCGGAATTGACCTGGGAACCACCAATTCTGTCGCGGCAATCCGCAGAGTGCATACGGAAGTTTTGAAAAATGCGGAAGGCGATGTGATCACCCCTTCCTGTGTGACGGTCAGAAAGACGGCAGACCCTGAACAGCCTGAATTTATTGCAGGCAGACACGCGCTTGAATGGATGAAACAGGACCCGGAAAATACTGTCGTGGCAGTGAAACGGCTGATGGGCAGAAATTATCAGGATAAAGAGATTCAGACAATCAAAGCGGACCGTCGGCTTCGCTGCCGGATTGAGCGGCATTCAAAAGGAACGGAAAACAGTCTGTCGCTGGTTCTTGCAGGAAAAGAATACACGCCTGAAGAAATTTCCGCTAAAATATTGGAAAAAATCCGTGGGGATTCGGAAAAAATTCTGGAAGATACGGTGGAATACGCGGTCATTACCGTCCCTGCGTATTTCAATGACAAACAGAAACACGCCACACGCACTGCTGCCGCGCTTGCGGGTCTGAAAGTCCGGCGGCTCCTTCCCGAACCCACTGCCGCCGCAATCTCCTTCGGCGTGGACGCTGTGCGGGGACACGAAACACAGACCGTGCTGGTTTTTGATTTCGGGGGCGGCACGTTTGATTTGTCTGTGCTGACCATCAGCGGGGGACATTTTCTTGAACAGGGCAAAGGCGGCGATATGTGGCTGGGCGGCGAAGACATTGACCGTCTGATTTCCGATTATGTGCTTGTCGAAACCGCAAAAGAGCATGAGATCGAAAATATTGCCGAATTGACAGAGCGACAGGAAACTGCCCGGAAAAACCGTTTTATCGGAGAGTTGAGAGAAAAATCAGAGCAGGCAAAAATCCGTCTGAGTACAGAGCCGGAAGCCTATATTGAAATTCTGGGAATTTTGAAAGATGAAGACGGTGACATCATTGATGTTGACGTGGAACTGACCCGAAGCCGTTTTGAAGAAATCCTTGCACCTGTGACAGAAAAAATCCTCGCGCTGACCCGCAGCACGCTGAAAGACATTCATTTTACGCCCGATCTCATTGACAGGGTGCTGTTAGTGGGCGGAGGTTCACGGATTCCGAGCATCGTTGCGGCAATGAAGCGGGAATTCGGCGCGGAAAAAGTGCTGATTCATGACAGACCCATGCTCGCCGTTGCAGAAGGCGCTGCGATTCTCAGCCATCGGCTCTCAGACGCTTATGAATGTCCCCGATGCGGCGCGGAGGTTTCCCAGGCCGATACGATTTGCAAAAACTGTCGTTTTGATTTGGAATCCTATATCATCGAACAGGGCGTTTTCGATATTGTCCATTCCGCCGCGCATGACTACTATATCTGTTTGGAAAACAACGAGCGTCTTCTGCTGGTGGAAAAAAACACGCCCCTGCCCTGTGAGAAAACCGAGGTATTCAAACTTGTACACCCGGAACAGAAATTAGTTCATATTAAATTTTACAATGTCGTGAACAAGGCGGAAGAATCCATCGGCGATCTCTGGCTGGGGATTGAAAGCGATGAAAACATTAAAGAAAAGAGCGGGGAAGCGCTTCATGTCAAAATTACGCTCAGGATAGATGAGAACAATCTGCTTGCTGTCAGTGCGGCGTTGAAGGAACTGCCTGATATTAACGTATCAAAAACATTGTCCAGAGGCAAAGCAGATGAGCGTCTGTTTCTGAACGTGGAGGAGATCATAAACGAGGCAAACCGCAGCAAATATTCCGAATACGTGATGATTGACCTGCTCCGGCGCTCTTTGGCTGCCATTCGGGATATTAATCAGGTGGTTTCCGGCGAGACCGGCGCGGTGAATGAGGAAATCTATGTGCGGGCAGCGATGAAGGTCGAAAAAGCAAAGAAAATGGCGGTTGAAGGTCACAGCGGAAGAACAACAATTTATTATGCACAGGCAGCGATTGAGGATTTCGGTCCCGCTATTTCCCCCAAAACAAGAGCGGCTATCGAAAGAAGCATAAAGCAGTTGGAAGAAATGGACGAGCAGGGGACGTATGAGCAAAATATCAAAGCCATTGATGAATTGAATGATACGCTCAATGAAAGGCTCGGGGTGGTCAACCTGCTGATGGAAATTCAGAAAGCCGGGGATTTCTGTATGGAAACCGATCCTTCAAAGGCGCCGAAGTTTTACCGCTCCATTGAAGACATTCTGCGGGCATACAAGAAAAATGAAGCGGAAAGAGCCGCCGCGCTGATAAAAGAAATCATGCCCGAAGCATATAATGTGGTGAAAGCTTATGAAGCCAGAACCGGCAGGATTTACAAAGAAATTAAGAAAATCTGAAACAGGTTGTAAGGTTGCAGGTAACAGGTTGCAGGTAACAGGTAACAGGTCGCATGAAACCTGCAACCTGCAACCTTGCAACCTGCAACCTGTTTTGCTAATAACCCATGACAAGCACCCAAAAATGTCCGATATGCGGCATAGAACATATTCCCGCAGAAAAAAATCAGTGTCCGCAGTGTGATGCAGACCTTTCCTGTTTCAAAATGCTGGAAAAAATCCCTGATGAGACGGCAGTAGTACCGGCAAAGCCTTCAAATGCACGAATGCTTTTGCTTTACCTGCTTGTATCGGCTGTGATTCTGTGTCTCGGGCTTGCGGCGTTTCAGCTTTACCGCTTCAGGCAGCTTGAAAATATGCTGGCGGAGCAGAAAGCCTATCTTGCAAAATCCATCGCAGGGCAAGACAGAAAATCAGATAAGAAGCCGGAAAAATTAAAGGCTGCTGAATCGCCTTCTCCGGTTTCCGCTCCCGGCCCCGCAATAAACAATGAACAGGAAGCAGGAGACAAGCAACAAGTTTCCGAACTTCATCCGACGGTAAGCTGCGGACCGGAAACCACAGATACTGTAAAGCGGATTTTTAATCCGCTTGAAAGCGATTTGAAAAATCGCTTTACTTTAGGTGTAGTCCCGGAGGCGGATTTCCGTTTTTATGAGGCAAAAGAAGAAGATACCTTATGGGACATTGCAGAAGAATGTTACGGCGCGGGGCATTATTATCCGGTGCTGCTTGAGCATAATCCGCAGATCGGCATATACGGCATCGGAGAAGGCGTCCGTGTCAAAATTCTGAAAAATACCGGACAGGCAAGAGCGATTTACAGGCGGATCATTATAAAAGAAGGAGAACATATTTTCTGGAATTATACTGTGACTGAAGGAGATACATTTCAGTCAGTTATGATGAAATTTTATAAACCTGAAGAGATAAATCAAATACCCGGAATTACTCCTGACGAGCCTCTGCATCCGGGTAAGAAGATTAAGATATTGTTAAAATAAATATAAAAGCGTGAACAGCGAAAGTGCAACCACGCCTATCTTATAAAATAGGCACGAAAGACAGAAAAACTTTCGTGCTTATGAACCACGAAAACACGAAAGTCAGGAAAGACACGAAAGACAGAAAAACTTTCGTGCTTTTCGTTTCTTTCGCGCTTTCGTGGTTCCGGATTGGGAAAACACCATGAAAAAGAAACTGGAAAATCTGGAAGCCATCTTAGACCGGGCAGAGTATTTATTCGAGAAGGGAAACTATGTATTGGCAAAAGCAGAATTTGAAAAGATCAATTCGGTTTTTCCGCAGGATGATTTTGCAGAAAAAATAGCAATATGCGAAAAAGAAATTGCTCAGGTCAGATTCAAAGAACTGGTAAAGAAAGCCAGAAAATACGCCAAAAAAAACAGTCTCGGAGAAGCGCTCGGATATTTTGAAGAAGCATATAAGATTTCCCAAGAAGACTGGCTTTCGGAGCGAATTGCCGAATTAAAGACGGAACTGTTCGGACGCAATTCCTTTGAAGCCGCAAAATCTGCCGAAGATTCAGGCGATTATGTAAAAGCCGCAGACCTTTATGAGCAGGCATTCGCTACACAGAGAGATGAAGAACTGCTGCTGAAAAAAGCCGGTCTGCTTGTCAAAGCCGGAAAATATGAAGAAGCGGTTTCCGCATTCAGAAGTCTTGATGTGTCGGATGACGATGCAAAATATAACTACGGGTTTGCGCTCGCGGCAACCCGGCAATACTGTGAATGTCTTAAAATTTGGGATACGATTTCCCCGCTGTTTCCGCTTGCGGGTTATAAGACATTTTCACAACAGAAAAGACAGATTCAGTCTCGGCTGGCAAAAGACCTGATGCTCGAATTTTCAAAACTGATAGGAGATAAGACGCATACAGAAAAACAGACAGAGGCGTTTTCGGATATTTATGAGCAGGGCAGGTATCTTCTCGAACACTCGGAGATTGAGAAAAAAAAACTGACCGCTCTCACCGAATATTGCAAATATCTGCAAATTGCTTTTATGTGGAAACAGGAAAAATATTCGGATATGCTTAAACTGCTGCTTCCCTATCCGAAGGAGCTGAACGCCGATTTGCTGGCACTGTACGCCAAAACTTTTTTCAGAATTGCAGAGACATCGGAAAAATATTTTTCCGATCTTGTGATGTTCTGGCTCACGGCATTGTATCATGAGGAGATATTCGCAAAACTGTCCGCGGACGAAGAACAAAGCGGGCAGATACGCGAGCAGCTTCTTCATTATGCTGAAAACATGATAAAAATCCATGCTGAAGCCGGAAACATTGAAGCAAAAAAAGCCTTACGCATCTGGAATGTGGAAAAGCGGATTGTAAAGGGGCTTCGTGATCTCTCAGAAATTGAGCCTGAAGCTGCCCGGCTTGTGTGTTCCTCCCGATTTGCCGAAAAATTCGGGAGATCGGATGAAGTAATTTCTTTTATCAGAAATAACCGGTCTTTTTTTTCAAACATCGAACATTATCTCCTGACCGGCGGCATTTTCTCATCGGCGGGAAAAAGTCTGTTCCATCTGCTTTGCGGAGAGCATGAAGAAAGCCTTGCCAGTCTTCCTGAATTATATGATCCGAAAGAAGCTGAATTTGTCAAATACTGCACAGAGCGGGTGCATTTTTCCTACGGGCTTTACTGTTTGGAAAAAGGAGACAGCCGCTTTGTCCGATATTTTGAAAGTGCTGCGCCCTTATTTGAAAAAGCCCCTGATTATGAAAAGATGGTCATTGAAAAATCCCTTGCCTGTCACAGATTGGAGGAAATCGGCAGATATGAAAACGCACTGAGTGAAATTCATTCCAAAAGACCGGGTAGTGAAATTCGGAATGCCCTTTCACTGGTCATGGTCCGGCGGGGCATCGGCATGTATAACAAACATCAGATCAACAGCAAAAATATGGAGGTGATACTGAAGAAAGCCTTGCAGCTCAATCCTGAGAATGAGCTGGCGCGGGTCACGCTCCGCAGTATGCAGGTGGATATTGAAATGGAGGCGCTGGGCAAGGCAATCAATAAACACAAGATGAACAAAGCCTGTCGAATTGCTGCTGATTCTGAAAACAAGGAAGTAAAGAGCGAATTTTTTGAGTTTATGAAACGCAATCTCAATCATCTTGAAGAAATGGAAATGGAAAATGAGGAAAAAGTTTTTTTGCTGAATGATTTTTTCAAGTGGTGTGCGCGGGTGGATGAATCTCATGCCATTCTGAACGATATTGACAGGATAATTAAAAAGTTAGAGAAATAACAGGTAGTGGTACAGAAGCAGGTGATTCGGAAAAGTTATTCTGAGCGTAGCGGAGAATCTCTGTAGAACGGCCCGGGCTGAAAACAGATAAACCCGTTTTACTTTAAACCTTTAATGTTAAGTCATTCTGAGCGTAGCGGAGATTCTCGGAGATTCTTCACTTCCCTTTCGGCTCAGAATGACATCGAAAGTTAATCGGAAACAGGAAACTTATGAATCCTTACAAAATACTTGATATTGAAAAAAACAGCTTGAAACAGGAGATCATTCAGGCAGCGGGCCGCGCCATGAGGGAGAGAAAATATTCCGGCAAGGAGATTGCAACTGCACAGAAAAAGCTGATGGACGATATCTCCGAGCCTGCGGAAGCCTTTATGTGTTTCATTGATGTTGAGCCTCTTCTGAAGGCTTGCGCGGCTGAGTTGAAAGCAGAAAATATCTCTGTTTCGGAAACAGAGGAAAAACTGACATATCTCCTCGGTTCGGAAGATATTTCATGAAAGCGGAAAAAGCATTTCTCAGAGAAAAGCTTGTTGAATTTCAGTTAAAAATTGCCGAGCTGACCCATGCGCTGAGAGAACAGGAAGAAGCGTTTCAGTCAAGGGAAAAAGCATTGTATCTCGGACTGTTTGAAGTGTCGGACGCGTTTGAAGCATTAGATGAAAATCTGTCGGCAAAAGAGGAGACATTTGATAAGACCTCGCAGACATTGGCAAAAAATGTCCGTTCCATCCGCAAAAAACTTATCCGGCTGCTCAGGGCAAATCACATTGTGCAGATTGAATTTCCCGATAACAGCAAGGCGCGCATGGATTACTGCAAAGTCGTTGATACCAGACCGGCTGAAGATATGGAAAATGAGACAATCCTCTCAGTGGTGAAAAGCGGATATATCAATCAGGAA
>JAIFKL010000098.1 GCA_020049595.1 Desulfobacteraceae bacterium | reverse complement strand
TGTCTGCCAAACAGGGCAATGCCGATGCCGTACCGCGGCTTATGGAAAAATTGGAACTGGAATTTGAAATGCTTTTGAAGGCACTCGAATCGGAACAAGGATTAACCGGTTAATTTATACCAATTCACTTTCAATATTCACAGAACCGAAGGGGTTTTTAAAACCCCTCAGGTTCTTGCGATTTTTATTTCATTTTCGGAACCCGAATCATCTGCCCGGGATAAATTTTATCCGGATGTTTGATGACTTCACGGTTTGCCTCAAATATCAGGGGATATTTATTGGCATTTCCGTAAAACTGCTTGGCGATTTTCGAGAGCGTATCGCCGGACTTGATTTCATAGAACCGGCTTTCCTCATTTTCTATCAGTTCTGTTCCCGCGGGCTGCTGCGCCGCAGACCCGGCAGATGAGACTTCCAGCTTGTCTCCGTCAACCGTTTCAATGCCCTTGACATTTCCCGACAGCAAAATCGCTTTTTCTTTGGTCGGAAGGCAATCGCAGATGCCGCTTAAAGCGACCTTGGCATCGGATACTTCGGCTTTCAGCCCCTGTATCCTGTTCCCCAGATTCTCCGCCAGCAGCTTTTCCACATCTGCGGCATTGTTTCCGCCCCCGAACACAGAGGCGCCCACTCCCTTCAAAAAACTGAAAACACCCATTTTAATACCTCCTTACGATACAAAGTTCATCATCCCGGATCCGGCATAAAAAGAACCGGACTGTTATCCGACAATTCACATAAAAAAGAATGCTATCATATTTTTTATACGATATGCAAGCAGTTTTATTGATGCCGCAAGCCTGTGCTTTGTTTCACCGCCCGCGCCGGGAACGGATTTGTCCCGAAGTTTTATAAAAAAAATCTTGCACAAAACCTGAAAATATGCCTTTATTGATAAGAAATTATGAACCGCGAAAACACGAAAGTTTTGAAAAACACGAAAAGCTTTTTAGTGTCTTTCATATCTTTCGTGCTTTCGTGGTTCATAATTTGTGTTTCATTCGTGGCGAAAAAAAATAATAAGGAGTAAAATTCATGTTTCAAATAACATCTCAAACTGTGGGCAGAATATTCAGATATTCGCTGATTATTATCGTTGCCGCCATCATCGGCGTGATGGGAATCAAAGGCATCAAACGCCTGAGCCGCACGATAAAACACATCAACACCGGCGCGTATGCCGAACTGAATGAAATCGTCACTGCGGAACGTCATATCTACAAATCTGTACTCGGAGAAAAAAATTATCTGCTCTACGGATCCGAAGATACACAGAAACAGGTGATGAAAGACTTGGATATTATCAACAAGCATCTGACTCGGGTGAATAACTTTGCCCGGAAACTCGGACACAGCGATATTGCCGAAACTGCCCGGAAAGCCCGGTCTGTCGCGGAAGAGTATCGCAATCTCTATAATGCTGTGGCAGTATTAAGCAAAAATCAGAGAGAGACAATGGAAAATGCCGGGGGATTAGCCAAAGAGATGATGATGGCGGCAAAGACGGAAATGACTCAAACAGGCAATCTTTTGGAAGCCGCTATTATGAGCAGTCAGAAAGAAGAATGTCTGAGGTACAGGCATCAGTTTGATATATTGTCTAAAATCCACCATGATGCGGGAGCAGCCTGTATCAATTTGCTTCAATATGTTCAAAAAAGAAATATTGAGTACGGAGAAGCGTCAGTTAAAGAAGCAAATAATGTGCTGGCATATCTTGAGGAATTGAAATTGCTTTTAAATGAAAAAAAGCTTTCCGAGAATATAGGAAAACAATACGGGAACGCGCAGGAATTTCTCGGATTGCTCAATGAATATATAGACGCCAGCGGCCAGCTTCAGGAACATCTTAAAATGATGGGAGAAAAGTCAGATGAAGTGGTTAAACTGACAATGAAAGCTGCGGATATGGGTAAAAACATAGCCGAGGAACTCGGCAAAAAAGATGAGGAACTCGGCAAAGAACTCATCACAAACGGCATGATTGTCATGGGCATCGGGATTGTGATTTTTGTGGCGGTCGGTCTTCTGATAAGGTCAAAACCGTTTTAGTTGTACTTGCTGCTTGTTACTTGCTACTTGCTACTTATTACTTGTCAACCGACAGAGCCGATATTTTTTCATGGGAGGAAAAGCAATGGATTTTATCCTTACGCCGATTGAAGCCCGTGTTTTGGGGTCGCTGATTGAAAAGCAAATCACGACGCCGGATTACTACCCGCTCACGCTGAATGCGCTTACCAATGCCTGCAATCAGAAGTCAAACCGTGAGCCGGTGATGGAACTTGATGAGAAAACGGTTGTCCGCGGGCTTGACAGCCTGCGGGAAAAGCATCTGGTCTGGCAGGTGAAAACCGTGGGCAGCCGTGTGTCAAAATATGAACACAATATGGAAAAGGTGTTTAAGCTTTCTCCGCAGGAAATCGCTATTCTGTGCGTGCTTCTGCTGAGGGGACCGCAGACGCTCGGCGAACTGAGAACACGGGCTGCCCGCATGTATGACTTCAAAGACCTTGCTGAGACAGAAGAGACGCTTCAAAACCTGACGGAACGGGGAGAAGATGATCCTTTTGCAGTAAAACTTCCCCGTCAGGTCGGACGCAAGGAATCCCGCTATGCCCATCTGTTCTGCGGCTATCCGCCGAATCTGAATGCGGGTGAGGAAAATGAGGAATTTCCGCCGGAACCGGCGCGGCTTGAAGTCATTGCCGAAAATGAGCGGATAGCGGCATTAGAACAGAAAGTCGCTGATTTGCAGGCAGAAGTGGAAGAACTGAAACATCGTTTTGCCGAGTTCTCGAAACAGTTTGAATAAGAAAAATCTCGAAATTTCTGTTTGATTTTTGCTGTCAACGGTGTTAGGGTGGGTGGAATATCAATGCCGTTAAGTTAAGAACACATGTCCCGGAAATCCCCCTTTGAAGGGGGGCAGGGGGGATGTTTCCCCGGGCAGTTGGAGAAAAATGCGCCGCACAGACACCCCCCTGCCCCCCTCAAGGGGGGATTGCGGGCTTAACTTAATGGCACTGGGGCGGAGCATCGCATCCTGTCCGGTGTGGAATGCTCCGCTCAACCCAACCTACTGCTATTAATTCAGGAGTCATTATGACGGATAAAAATGTTCTTGTGATCGGCGGGGGCGTCGCGGGGCTGTCAGCAGCGATTGAACTGGCGCGCTTGGGCGTCCGTGTTGACCTTGTGGAAAAGAGCAATTTCCCCGGCGGACACGCCATACAGTTCGCCTGCAAAGCCGCGGACAAATGCGTGAAATGCGGCGCATGTGCAGCAGAAGAAAAACTCAGAGACGCGCTTGAGCATCAGAATATCAGGCTGTTGGCGGGCGCACAGGTGCAAAATCTGAGCAAAAACAACGGCAAATTCTCCGCAACCGTCCAAAAAAAGCCCGCGTATATTGATCCGAAAAAATGCACGGATTGCGGCTTATGCTTTGATAAATGCCCGTCCGGAGCAATTCTGCGGGGATTTTCAAAGAGTCATTCCCCTTTTTACTCGCTTTGCGAAGAAAAATGTCTCTATGTCAAAGACAAATCCTGCCGTTTGTGTGAAGACATCTGCCCCGAATCAGCGATCTGTCTTGACAAGCCCGGCGAATCCTATCGCTGCGATCCGGACGCGGTCGTTGTCGCCACAGGATTCACGCCTTTCAATCCTAAAAACAAGCCTTACGGATATAAAGTTCTGAAAAATGTCATCACCAATCTTGAGTTGGAGCGGATGCTGCGAGCAGAAAGCCGGGCAATCCGCCCCTCGGACAATACCGAGCCGAAAAGAATCGCTTTTATTCAGTGCGTGGGAAGCCGGGACGCGCAGCTCGGGCATTTGTGGTGTTCCAAAATCTGCTGCGGTTCCGCTCTGCGTATGGCTCGGCTGATAAAAACAAGACAGCCTGAAACCGAGATCACGTTTTTTTATATGGATGTGCAGACTTTCGGCAAAGATTTCAAAGTGTTTTATGAATCTGTTCAGAAAGACATCCGCATGATACGAGCCATTCCCGGAGACATTTTCAAAACCGAGAATGAAAGCTTGCGGGTGACGTTTCTGAATCCGCCGACTCATGAGACAATGGATGAATATTTTGACATGGCGGTGCTTTCAGTCGCTATCACGCCTTGCAGCGATAACAAATCATTGGCGGAACTGACGGGGCTTGAAATTGCTGATTCGGGATTCTTCGACAGCGCTGGAGCCAAGAGCGGACAAGGCATTTTCACAGCCGGAACCGCACAGCGACCCATGAGCATTGCCGAAAGCATTGCCAGCGCGGGAGAAGCGGCTTGGAAAACGATGAGGTATTTAGAATTTAGAAATGAGAAATAGAACCGGATATTGCTATGAACGACCAGCATCGCAGATGCGGAATATTTGTAGAACCGGAATATTTGTAGAACGGATATTGCTATGAACGACCAGCATCGCAGATGCGGAATATTTGTAGAACCGGATATTGCTATGAACGACCAGCATCGCAGATGCGGAATATTTGTAGGACGGGATATTTATAGAAATGACACAGAAAACATTGATAATCGGAAGCGGGCGCTGCGCCTGTGAGACAGCAGAAGCCCTTCTTGTCCGTGGAAACGAGATTATTGTTGCAGCAAAACAAATGCTTCAATTCTCCTTTCCAATCACCGACTTGGAAGCGAGACAAGTCGAAATGCTGACAGGAACGCAAATTTTTTCCTGCCGGGGAACTGTCGGGAATTTCGACATTATTTTCGTCAGAGATGGAGAGAAACTATACCGAAGCGTTAAAAATATCGTCATCGCGGAAGATGCGCTCAGAAAACCGAATTTCTCTCTCTACGGACTCAAGTCTTGCAGTCATGTCATATCGCTTTCCGGCGTCACGGAATCTCTTTCTGATGCGCCGGATAAGTCTTTATTTTTCTCCGAAATAAAGAAAGCGCTTTTCCTCACCGGGCTGAAAGATGAGAGTCATCCGCTCATTTTGGAGGAAATCATGCAGGCATGTCTCAGGCTGCAATCAGAATTTCAGATCCGAAGCTATATTCTGACGAAAAATCTCAAGGTTGCGGGAAACGGGCTGGAATCGCTCTACAAAAAAACAAGAGCCTCCGGCGCGGTTTATGTCAAATTTACCGAGACGCTGCCGGAAATCCGTCAGGAAAGCAACGGTAGTATAACGATAGAATTTCTTGATGAAATCACCGGAGAAAAATTTCGCCTCAGTCCCGATGTGACAGTTGCCGATGAGACAATTTTGCCCTGTGAGGAAACAGCAAATCTGGCGGAAATATTCAGGTTGGACAGAGACAAAGAGGGATTCCTCCAGTCGGACAATGTTCACCGTATCAGCGTGTTTACGAATCGGAAAGGCATTCTGGCTGCTGACGGTTCAAGAGGCATTCAATCGCCTGCGGATGAGATGACAGACGCGGCAAATGCCGCTGTTTCCTTACTCAGACCTGCGGCGGATTTGCCGGAGACTTTTGAAGACCGGGCAGAAATCCAAAAAGACAGATGTGTGCGTTGTCTCACCTGTTATCGTGTCTGTCCCTACCGCGCCGTCATACTGAACCATATCCCTCACATTTGCGCTTCATCCTGTGAACGCTGCGGCATCTGCGCTGCGGAATGTCCGAGGGGCGCAATTGAGATAAGACATCTCAACAACGCGGATATTTCCGAGCAAATCATAAAAGCTGAGAATACCGCGCCGAAAGGAGACAAATTTATTCCTTTTCTCGTGGCGTTCTGTTGCAGACGGTCTGCGGCGCAGGCGGCCGAACTTGCCTCGCGGATGCGGCATCACTTGCCCCAAGGCTTGCGCGTCATAGAAGTACCGTGTGCTGGTAGTATTTCCCACAGCCATCTTTTTTCCGCATTGAATCACGCGGACGGCGTTCTGGTGCTGACCTGCCATGAAGGAAACTGCCATTCGGAAACCGGCAATCTCCGTGTGCAGAAACGGGCAGCGCAGATAACCGAGATTCTTTCAATGACGGGCTTTGAAAAAGAGCGGATACTTGTAAAAACGCTCGCATCCAACATGGGAAAGGAATTTGCGGAGATCACGAGTCAATTTGAGGAAAAGATGATTGCGCTCGGACCGAGCAAGTTGAGGAACTGAAAAAGAGAACCACGAAAGGCACGAAAATGACGAAGAACACGAAAGATAACTTTTTAATTTTTCGTGCTTTTCTTTCGTGCTTTCGTGGTTCTCTTTCAGCGTTATCTGATACCGATCACCGCGCCGAATCTTCCCGTTGTCTTTTCTCCCCGGTATGAGAAAAACAGGTCGCTGCGGCATCGGGTGCATAATCCGCTCGATGAGATATTTTCATTCGGAACGCCGGCTTCACAAAGCTGATCCCGGCTGATTTGCCAGAAGTCGAAATGATTCCGATTGTCTTTGTATTTCCAAAATATTTCGGGGATTTCATTCTTGTAGTGAACAAATTCCGCACAGCAGGGACCCAGCGAGGGACCGATGCCCGCAACCAGATCACGGGGATTGCAGCCGTAATCACGAGTCATTGCGCTGACAGTGTGAGCAATAATATTGCTGATGCTGCCGCGCCAGCCCGAGTGAATATTTGCTGCAACGCGCCGCAGCGGATCATAGAGCAGCACTGCCTGACAGTCCGCAACCTGAATGACTAACATCCGCTCAGGCACATTTGCAGTCATCGCATCGGCGCGAGGCTTGTCAGTAGCCTCCTGAATGCGAGCAATGCTTGTACCGTGAACCTGTTCGGCAAAAATCAGTGGCTTGTCGTTCATGCACCGGGAAATCAGCAGCCGGTTCTGCTTCACCGCGTTGTCATTGTCTCCCACGCCGAAACTAACATTCAGGCTTTGAAAATGTCTCTTGCTGAAACCGCCGTTTCTCGTAAAAATTCCGTGCTGAATATCGGAAAAAGCCGCAAGGTTCGGAAACTGAAAAAAAGAAATGCCGTTTTTCCTGTCTTTATAAGATGATAGAATCAAGAATATCTCCTTATAATTGTCTCAATGATCCGGGTGGTGGAAATATCCGGCACGACTTCAATCCGTTCTACCATGCCGCCCCTTGATTTTACGAGATCTGCGCCGATAATCTGCTCTTCCGCCCAGTCCGCGCCTTTGACTAACACATCGGGCTTCAAAGTCTGTATGACTCTCAGCGGGTCCGGCTCGTCAAAAATCGTCACATAATCCACGCAACGCAAGCCCGCCAGCACTTCAGCCCGCTGTTCCTGACACACGACAGGCCGTTTTTCTCCTTTGATGCGCCTCACGGACGCGTCGGAATTCAGTCCCACCACCAGCACATCGCCTTTGCTTCTCGCGGCTGTGAGATAACGCACATGTCCAGCGTGCAGAATGTCGAAACATCCGTTGGTAAAAACCGCACGGACGCCGATTTCACGAAGTCGTTCCAATTTTGCTGCAAGTAATTCTACTTTGATAATTTCAGACACGGCTCTCTACTATTTTCTTTATGTTTTTTCTCACAAATGTTGTAAAAAATTCTTCCAATTCCAGCGAGTTGACTTCGGTTTTCATGGAAAGCTTTTCAACGCCCTCGGGAACCTGCAAAAGCCTTGATTTCAGAATATCCCGAATCCCCCCGAGTTCACATTTTTTTTCTGTAAAGAGAAGCAATTCAAGCAAGGCATCCGGCTGATCCTTTACCGCGCAGTAAACATCCGCGTAATCTTTTGCATCGTTTCTGTCTGCAATGGCGCAGAGTTTGTTGGCGACAATATCGTTAAAGCTGTCAATCTGCAATGCGTCCAGAACATTTGTATTTTCAATGTTTTTCAGCGGATAATAAGTAAATTCGGCTCTCAATATGCTGCTGTCGCTGAGGCGGATGGTAAATATGTTTTTCTCATACATGCGCGCCAGATGAACTTTATCAACAAATTCAAGCTTATTTAAAAAACTTCCGATCATATAGAAAGGGAATTTTTTAAAGGAAAGAAAATTGAGATTATCTGACAGACGATGCTCAAGATAAAAGGCGCTCAGCGCAGTTCCGCCGGAAAGCCTGAATATCTCACTTAATTCCGAGCCTGCAAAAGAGCGGAGAAACATTTTTTGCTGGGGCGTGAGAATCGTATTGTCTTCAATTCCTCTCACGAGTTTTTTCGCTCCAAACTTCATGCCAAACTTCATGATAGACACCGACAAGTTTATACTTTCCCTGTTCTAATTTCAGTTTGTCTCTGTATTTATAAAGAAGCCTCACGGTGTTTCTGTCTGTTCCGCAGGCTGGGAAAAAATCAGCAATTCTTTGCAGCCGCCACAGCAGACTGTTCGGCGCTTCTTTATATTCCCATAACAGTTCTCGCGGTACGATGACTCGCTCTGTCATTTCTCATTGTCCTTCCTCGTAAAACGGGTTTCAAACCCGTTCTACATTGTCCTCTGAAAGTTTCATTGTCCTTCCTCGTAAAACGGGTTTCAAACCCGTTCTACATTGTCCTCTGAAACTTCCCGTTGTTCTGCCTCGTAAAACGGGTTTTAAACCCGTTCTACATTGTCCTCTGAAAGTTTCATTGTCCTTCCTCGTAAAACGGGTTTATCTGTTTTAACCCGGGCCGTTCTACATTGTCCTCTGTCCGTGCCAGCGTAAGAACATCAACATATTCCGCGCCGGCTTTTGAAAGCACCTTTGCACATTCGATTACGGTCGATCCGGTAGTAAAAACATCATCCACCAGAAGAATTCGTTTTCCTTCAATTTTTGACGGATTTTTGACTTCAAAAGCGTTTTTGATATTTTCCCTCCGCTTTTCGCCCCTGAGGCTGACCTGCGGTTTTGTGTCTTTATGCCTGATAAACATGTCCGTGTCAATCTGAATATGAGACAAGTTGATATTCAGCTTTTCAGCAATGCGATGCCAGTTGCGGACTAAGAGATATGACTGATTGAAGCCACGCTCCCTGAGCCTTCTGGCATGAAGCGGCACCGGCATCACAAGATCAATCTCTTTTACATCCCAGTATCGGACAAAGGTGGAAAAAAGCAGCATTCCGAGACCTTTTGCTAACCATGTTTTTTCGGAATACTTCAAGGCTTTGATAGCTTTTTCAAGCGCTTCGTCTTCAACATTATCGTCGGATTTCGGAGTTCTATAACGCGCTTCTTCTTCTTGTTTGAGAATATCACGGGCTTTGGGAATTCTGTAAAAGCCAGACATTCGAGCCTTTCTGAATTGGTTCAAAGTGTTATGACACTTGGCGCATGTCTCATCCTCGTAGTTTTCTATCTCAATGCCGCACCAAGAGCAAATCGGCGGCTCAATCGGCACAAAACCGCA
>JAIFKL010000111.1 GCA_020049595.1 Desulfobacteraceae bacterium | reverse complement strand
AAGGGCGCAAAGATTCCGCAAGGTTCGCAAGGATAAGTCTTTGCGCTCTTTGCGTAACCTTTGCGGACTTTGCGGTAAAAAAGTTGCACATAGCGTGAAGTTATCCCTTCTGCTCCGGCTTGTATGTTATTTCAACTCTTGTCAAATTGAAATTCAAAGGTGTCTTTACGCCTGTCCGTTCAACGACAATATCAACTTTCGAGCCTATTTTTCCTCTCAGCTTTTCCAAAATCAGATGCTCAAACGTCTTGCCTTTTGTAGGTTCCCCGTCAATCTGAGTGATAACATCCCCTTTCTGAATGCCCCGTTCTGCGGCAGGCGTTCCCTCAAGCACGTCAAGCACAACCAGCGAACCCATTTTATTTTCGACATCCGGATCAAATATCTGCGCCACCGACATGCCGAGACCGCCGAATTTTTCTTCTTCCGCATAAGAAACCCCCTGCATCAAGGGAAGCGATACAGACAGCATCAGAAAAAAGACAGCAATGATCGGAATAAAAAATTTTCTGCTCATTTTTTTCTCCTTTTCCGGGTCGTTAAATTGTTAACTTACGGTAAAAAAATAGAAAAATTTTTCCCTCTTTGAAACTGCGCCTTTATGAAACCTCATTTTAATGCCTTAACACTGATGTTATCGAATATCCCGCTCGATAATATTCAGAAAATCTGCGGAAAAACTTTCCAATTCAGATTCAATCACTTTCACCTTCTGCATGAAATAATTGAAGGCAATGACCGCCGGAATCGCAACCGCCAGCCCCGCGGCCGTGGCAACCAGCGCCTCGGAAATACCGGGCGCGACAACCGCCAGACTTGCCGATCCCCTCATGCCGATACCGTGAAAAGAATCCATGATGCCCCACACCGTTCCGAAAAGACCGATAAAAGGCGTGGTGTTGCCGGTGGTGGCAAGAAAAGGCACCATCTGCATCATGCGGGTGACTTCCGTATTGATCGCCCGGTTTAAGGAGCGTTTCACATTCTCGATTCCGGTGAATCTGCCGCTTAATTTTACAGGGTTTCCGGCTGCGTTCTGCGGTCCGATATTTCCGGCTTCGGTCAGTTTTTTCAGTTCGACATATCCGATGCGGAAAATTCTTGCAATGGGGCTGCCGTTAAGGTCCTTTGCCTCTTTGAATGCGACCGACAGATCCCGGCTTTCCCAAAATATATCTGTGAAAAAAGCAGATTCTCTGTAAGCCCTGCGGATATAACGATATTTGATGAAGATGATTGTCCACGATGTGATGGAAAAAAACAGCAGCAGCAGCAACACCAGTTGAACCATCAAACCCGCGTTGCGTATCATATTAATAATATCTATCTCACCCAATGCCATAAAATAACTCCGAGTTTTAAAATAAAAATTAAAACAGCTTTATCATAAAATCAGACTTTCGGCTGTTTGTCGTGACATGGAAATAATGCCTTTGGAAATTTTCAGAACCCCGAGGTCTTAACCGAGCAGTAAGCAACGGAGGTTGTGGCAGGCATCTGACACACCGACTTTAAATGTTTAAGAATATATCATGTTGACCGGAGTGTCAAGAACTTTGAATGGTCAGCAGCAATTCTCATTTTGCCGCAGAGCGGGTTTGTCATTTTCAGCCATGGCCGCTTTGCACAGAGGGATATCCCGATAAACGCAGGCTGTTTCCGCCGACAGTTTCCGGCACCGTTTTCCAAAATCAGAATTGCTGAATGGTCAGTTTATAAAGAGCGGAATAAGGCTTTCTCTCTTTATAGTTAAGGCTTCTGCAAGTTTTTCCGAACTGCAAAAGACACAGAAAAATATTGACCGCAAAGGACTCTGTGTTTCGGCAGGCTCAATAACCCTTTGCATCCTTTTTTTTCTCATTCCCACGCTCCGTGTCCCGGCTCTCCGGAGTGCTGAAATGCCTAATCTTATAAAATCGGTTCAGCATTTGTATGCCTGCTGAAATTTCGCCTTGCGGCTCCGGTTTTAATAAAATGACGCACTCCGGCACTCCGGCTGAATCCGCCCGCTCTTTGCGGCAAAAAAGCGAGCGCAATCGCCGCCAAGTGGCTTTCCTATCAACATACCAAAATCTTTAATTAAAAAAGATCAGTGATTGACAATGCACCGCTCTTTGAGTTATAAATATATTTTTGGGGTAAGAGGTGAGGGGTCAGCGGTTCGGCTACGGTTCGGCTACGCTCACCGTATGCGGACCCGATAGTTGAGCCTGCCGAAACTCACCGTATGCGGGCCCGATAGTTGAGCCTGCCGAAACTTTTCATCCCGGAGTATGTTCTGATGACGGAAAAGCCCGCTTACGAAGAATTGGAACAAAAGATCAGAATATTGGAACAGGAAGCCGCCTCATACATACATACAGAAAAAGCTTTGGAAAAAAGCAATCTGCTGTATCGCAACCTGTTTGAAAATACCGGCACAGCCACAGTTGTATTTTCAGATGACGCGGTTATTGAGAAATGCAATGACGAATTTGTAAGATTAAGCGGATATCCGAGAGAGGAAATAGAAGGGAAAAAAGTCTGGCGGAGCTTTGTGCATCCTGATGATCTGAAAAGAATGGTCGCCTTTCACAAAAAAAGGTCTGAAGGAGAAAAAGCACCGAGCCTCTATGAATTCAGATTCATAGACAGAGACGGAAACATAAAACATATCCTCAACAGAATTGTCACCATTCCGGGCACGCGGGAACGCATTTCATCGCTGACAGATATTACAGCCCTCAAGCGGGTGGAAGCATCTTTGATGAAAGAGCAGGATTTCAGCAAAGTGCTGATTCAGACCTCACCGGTTTTTTTTGTCGCCATCTCCGTTCAGGGCAAAGTTCTGATGATGAATCAGACCATGCTTGAAGCATTGGGCTATACTGAAAATGAAGTGATCGGCGTCATTTACGCTGAAAAGTTTATTCCTGAAAATGAACGGAGATCATTGGTAAAAATCTTCAGGGCATTGATGTCCCGGGAAGACGCAAACAGTCCGGTGCTGACAGAGAATTATGTGATGAGCAAAGACGGCAGGAAACTGCTCGTGGAATGGCGCGGCAATGTGATACACGGCAGCAGCGGTGAAGCGGATTATTTTTTCGGTGCGGGGATAGACATTACAAACCGCAGGCAGTCTGAAGAAGCGCTCCGTGAAAGCGAAGAACAATATAAAATTCTTTACAGAGAGTCTAAAAAAGCCGAAGATGTGTACCGTTCCCTCCTGAATTCATCTGCCGATGCCATTGTCATTTATGATCTCGAGGGAAGAGCAACCTATATAAATCCTTCATTTACTGAAATATTCGGATGGACCCTTGAAGAAGTCAGAGGCAGACGCATTCCTTTTCTCCCTGAATTTGAGCGGCAGGCAACCATGAGTATTATCACGGAACTGGTTGAAAACGGGACGACCTGCCGGGGTTTTATCACCCGGCGTTTTACAAAAGACGGACGGCTTCGTTACGTCAGCATCAGCGCCTCCCGCTATCATGACCACAAGGGCAGTCCCGTGGGGGTGCTGGTGATTCTTCGGGATATTACTGCCCGGAAGAAAGCCGAAGAATCGCTTAGGATGCTCAACGAAGAACTTGAACAGCGGGTTGCCGAGCGTACTGAAGAACTCGAAGACCTCAACAGTAATCTGGAAGCAGCCATTCAGAATGCACAGAAACTGGCGCGTGATGCGGAGGCTGCCAGCATTGCCAAAAGCGAATTTCTTGCCAATATGAGCCATGAATTCCGCACCCCCATGAACGGCATTATCGGAACGTGCGAACTGGCACTGGCAGGGCTTCACGACAGGGTGTTTCTATCCCGTTTCCAAGACGGGGAAGGGGAGAAAAGGGGTTCCGCCAATGAGAGACTGTGTGAAAAAATGGCGGAATATCTTAATGTCATTGATGTTTCTGCCAAATCTCTGCTGGGGCTTATCAATGACATTCTCGATTTCTCAAAAATCGAAGCCGGAAAACTTGAATTGGAATTTATACCCTTTTCGGTCAGAGAAGTCATTGAGGAAGTTTCAGACCTTTTTCTGGAACAGATAACTGCAAAAAATATTGAAATGATTGTTGATATTCCGGCTGACATTCCTTACCGGCTGACCGGCGATCCCCTGCGTCTGCGTCAGGTGCTGGTCAATCTGACATCCAACGCGTTCAAATTCACGGAAAAAGGCGAAATCTGCGTTTCGGTTCAAAAACACAAGGCGGATCATCAACACATCGAGCTGCTTTTCTGTGTGCGGGATACCGGCATCGGCATTGACCCTGCGATTCAGGATGGGCTTTTCAAAGCCTTTACACAGGCAGACGGGTCAGTTACCCGGAAATACGGCGGCACCGGGCTGGGACTGACAATCTGTAAGCGGATCGTGAACATGATGTCCGGCGATATTCGGGTTGAGAGCGCGGCGGGCATGGGAAGTTCTTTTTACTTCACGGCAAGATTCATGCCGGTTTCCGATGAATCTGTGACGGCTGATCCCCCTGCAATTCCCCGGGAACTGAAAAATCTGAATGTGCTGGTGGTTGAAGACAATGCGGCAGCGCTTTCGGTTATGATACGATTTCTCGAATCCTTCGGTTTTCAGACCGCAGCAGCCGGAAACGCTGAAGAAGCCCTCTGTCTGTATGAAAAATCTTTGGACCGCGCTGACAAATTCGATCTGATTCTCATGGATATGAGACTGCCCGGAATGGACGGCATTACGGCATCTGAAAAAATCAAAAAAAATCCGCGTGCGACCGCGCCGCCCATCATCATCAATACGGCTTTCGGCAAAGAGAACGACATTCGCAGGGCAAAGGAATTGGGGATTGAAAGCTGTCTGATCAAACCGGTCAAGCCTTCTGTGCTGTTTGATACGATTATGGAGGTGTTCGGGCATAAAACTTTTTCCGGACATCGCAGAAAAAAAGATGCTGCAAATGCTGAAGGACTTTCAGGTCTTGAGGTGCTTCTTGCGGAGGATCATCCGGTGAACCGGCGGGTTGCGGTTGAAATTCTGGAGACAGCGGGCATTTTTGCAGACACTGCGGCAAACGGAATTGAAGTGCTGGAAGCTGTCAGAAAAAAACGGTATGACGCGGTACTCATGGATATACAGATGCCGGAAATGGACGGATTTGAAGCCACGCGGCGGATTAGGGAGGGGGAAAAGCAGGGATCAGGTGACAGGGGGCAGGGGGCAGGCAGCCTGTCCCCTGCCCCCTGCAACCTGCCCCCGGTCCCCATCATCGCCATGACCGCGCACGCCATGTCCGGGGACCGTGAAAAATGCCTTGATGCGGGCATGGATGATTATATTTCCAAGCCGATCAGCCGGAAAGAACTTTTCGATGTACTCAGAAAAAATATTAAAAGGTCAGGGGTGAGGGGTCAGGGGTCAGGGGTCGTCCTCCCTGCTTCTCAATTCGGTTCGACTGAGCTTGCCGAAGTCTCAATTCTCAATTCTCAATTCCCCGGCATTGACATTGCGGAGGGATTGGAACGCTTCGGGGGTTCGTGGAAACTGTACGCGAGTATTCTTAAAGATTTTTATCATTTTTATAAAAATGCCGTTTCCGAATTTTATCATCTTCTTGAAGCAAAAGATTTTGAAAAAGCAACATTGAAAGCCCATTCCCTGAAAGGCGCGGCAGGCAATGTATCGGCAGTTGAAATCGCTCTCGGCGCAAAAACTCTGGAAAGCGCGTATGAGTGCCGGGATGAAAAAATGATACAGGAAACGCTGTCTAAATTGGAAAAAGATTTGTCAGGTTTTGAAAAGCTGACAGACCGTATCATGACCGAAACAGAACAGGAAATATCGGACAGTCCCGAACAGAAAATCTTTGAAAACAGTTCCTCGGCACTTTCCGAGCTTTTCCGAAAACTCGGAAAATGCCTTCAGAAATTTGATCCGATAGAAGCAGAGCGATGTTTCCGGGAAATCAGAAGCAGTTTTACTTTCAGCGATTTTGAAAAAGATATGGAGCTGCTGGAGCGGGAAATCAGCAATTACAATTTTGATGATGCCGGAAAAATTTTGAAAAACATAACAGAAAACTTGAAACTTGAAACTTGAAACCTGAAACCTGAAACTTGAAAAAATCTGTTCGGGATTTCTGCATGAACCGACAAATACAGGAATAGAGAAGAATGGCTGAAGCTGAAGACAGGGAGAACCGGCTGCGTATTCTGATCGCCGCTTTGGAAAAACGGCTTGAAAAACAGTCTTCCGATCTTGAAAAAATCAGTGAAAGATTGAAGGAAGAGATTGAGAAGCGTAAGCGGACCGAGGCGCTGCTGCGGGAATGCAGGGAGATTTTTTATTCATTCATGAGACACCTGCCCGCGCCGGCTTTTATAAAAAATCTTGAGGGAAAATATGTTTATCTGAATGAAGCCTATAAGAAAATAGTGAAAACCGTCTCTGCCGAACCTGTCGGCAAAAGCGATGAGGATATATTGCCCCCGGAGACAGCAAAGCAGTTAAAAGCCGATGACAGCCGTGTGATGCGTGACGGAAAGGCGTCAAACACGGTTGAAACTCTGAAATTCGGACATAAAATACAGCAGTTTCTTACGGTCAGATTTCCGATTTTCAAAAACGGAAAGCCTTTTTTTCTCGGAGGGATTCTGATTGAAGTAATCGCAAATAAAGAAGAAAAGAAACAGGAGCCGAACAGAAAAAACGAACCGGCACCCGCAGAGCCGCTGCCCGCTGAAACCCGGGAACAGGATTCGGTGCCGGGGTTGGATGTTCAGTCCGGCATCCGACGGGTCGGCGGGTCCCGACAGTTATATATGGAACTTCTCATGTCCTTTTGCGATGAAAAGAAAAATTTTGTCCGGGAATTTCAGAATCATATAAAAAAAAAAGATATGGAAGCCGCGTTAATCGGCGCCCATGCCCTGAAAGGATCCGCTGCCATGATTTCCGCGACCGATCTCAGTCATGCGGCAAAAATTTTGGAAGCGGCATGTAAAAACAGAGAAAGTGAAGCCAAGATCATGGAAGATCTGAAACCCGTGGCAGAATCGCTTACCCGGCTGATCGCATTGTGTGAAATATTGCAGGGCAGAGAGACGCCGCATTGTGATAACATACCGGAATATGAAGTAAATCATTCAGAAAATCTGACAGTGCTTTCGGAACTGTTCAAAAGACTTGAGAAAAGTTTTCAGGAACTGGATCCCTCCGAATCGGAAATCTGCATCAGAGACATCAGGAGATATGTTGATGCGTATCCGCCGGAGTCGGAAATCGGAATTTTGTTTCAGGACATGGTGAAACAGGTCGGCAACTATCATTTTGTCGAAGCCGGAGAAATATTGGACAGGCTTGCCCGAAAAGTAAAATTGCCGCCGTCATAATCGGCAGCCGAGCGGGGCGGGCATGTCATGCTCAAAGGCTGACCGAAAATACGCATTTTACCCTATTGACTTTTTTAAATAATTTTTTAATAATGAATCTGTGTTTGTCGGAAACACGGAAATAAAAATTTCTCGCAAAGACGTTAAGTCCGCTCCCGTTTTGTAAAGCGAATTTTCAATTCGCTTCAGAAGCGATTTGATCTGTTCTCAGCTTGGGTCGCTCTACTTTACTCTGCACCCTTGCGAGAGATAAAATTTCTCGCAAAATGGAAACGGTTGCCTATTATGAAGGATCTGAAAAACTGCAAAATTCTTATTGTTGATGACACCAAAACCAATATTGACGTACTCATCCAAGCCCTCAGAAATGACTATAAGCTCGGTGTTGCCATCAACGGATTCAAAGCAATCGAATACGCGGGAAACCAGCACCCGGACCTGATTCTTTTAGATATACTGATGCCCGAAATGAACGGTTTCGAAGTTTGCCGGAAACTCAAAGCAGACCCCGCGACTCGTGATATTCCCATTATTTTTATTACGGCTATGGACAGTTCGGGAGATAAAACCAAAGGATTTGACATCGGCGCGGTGGATTACATCACAAAACCTTTTGATATTACAGAAGTCAAATCAAGAGTAAAAACACATCTTTCTCTCAAAATTGCTCAGGAAGCTTTAAGAAATCAGAATATCGTTCTGGAAGAAAAGGTTGCCGAGCGCACCAGAGAACTGAACGAAGCGCAGATAGAAATTCTTGAACGCCTTGAAATGGCGGCAGAATACCGGGATGAAAAAACCGGCAACCATATCAGGCGGGTCAGTGAATACTGTCGGTTACTGAGCAGGGCAACAGGAATGTCTCCTGATGAATATAATCTGCTTTCCCTTGCCAGCGCGATGCACGATGTGGGAAAAATCGGCATATCAGATACCATTCTCCTAAAGCCGGGAAAACTGACCGATGAAGAGCGTGAAATTATGAAAACCCATACGATTATCGGTGCCGATCTCTTATCGGGAAGCGGGCATACGCTTCTGAAATTGGCGCAGGAGATCGCGCTGACACACCATGAAAAATGGGACGGAACCGGCTATCCCCGGGGACTGAAAGGGGAAAGTATTCCGCTCTGCGGCAGGATTGTCTATATCTGTGATGTGTTTGACGCGCTGGTTTCAGAGCGTTCTTATAAAAAAGCATGGTCCATGGAAAAGGCGATTGAGAAAATCAAAGAAGGAAACGGAAGCGATTTTGATCCTGAATTGGTCAAACTTTTTATCGGGCTGGAACCGGAACTGAAAAAAATTACTGACGCCTTCAATTAAAGTCCCGGCAGTTGAGCCTGTCGAAACCCCGGCAGTTGAGCCTGTCGAAACTCACTTCTTCCCGCTGATCCTTATGACTTTTGCCCTGTATTTTGCATTTCCGGACAGCTTTTTCCCCACAACTCTGATGCACAGGAAGGCAATGAAGAAAAGCAGAAAAGCGCCTGCGACGGAAATTGCAGAGGGATCCAACTGATATTTCGGCGCGAAATGCTGCCCTATCAGCGCGCCGGCAATCAGACATAAGATCGGAAACACATACAGCAGAAAAGATATTTTCAACATCGGCGCGGTTTCAAGTCCGAGCGTCACCCGGTCCCCGACTTTTGCTCCGACCGTGTTGATCGCCTCCACTTCCACCTCTTTTCCGCCGCCCATTGTGTTGCAACTGTCTTTGACGCTGCATGATTCACAGGCGTCTGTCCTTATTGTTTTCACAAAAGCCATGTCGGAACCGAGCCTTGTAACAATACCTTCTTCAGTTACCATAATCTCCGTCTTTTTGCAGGGCGGGCAGCAAACTGCCCGTCCTGCTTTCTGAAATTCAATTATAAAGTACAACGGGTTTGAAACCCGTTGCCAAAGTAAAACGGGTTTGAAATCCGTTCTACGGCTGCCAAAGTACAACGGGTTTGAAACCCGT
>JAIFKL010000055.1 GCA_020049595.1 Desulfobacteraceae bacterium | reverse complement strand
TTGTTCCGATCATGTTTCCCTCTCTTTTCAAATAGGTTACGCATTCTTTTTTTGCAAACAAATACGGTAAAATGTGCTTTGATCCTCAATTTCCGCAATTTCATACTGAAATCTGTTTAAAACCCGAAAGAGTTCTTCACGGGTATCTGAATCATCACCTTTTATTTCAAGTATTTCTCCGGGCTTTATCTTTCTGAAAGCCTGACTGACTTTAAGAAAAGTGAGCGGTGCTATGGCACCCCGAATATCCAGAAGATAAGATGCTTCATTTTGTTCAGAATGACAGTCGCTTTGTTCAGAATGACAGATATTTTTCTGCATATAAACCCCTCTGTTTGTATTTTCAGTAATGCAAAGCTTGTGCCAGACCCGTTTTTTTCATCATCCGGAGTGCTGAAATGAGCGAAGCGAATTTTAGCATCGCCTGAATAAGTGCTAAAATAAATGCTAAAATTTCGCCTGGCGGCTCATTTCATCACTCCGGTCCGGAAAGTAAAACGGGTTTTAAACCCGTTCTACAGCTAAAACTTCGCCTTGCGGCTCATTTCAGCACTCCGGTCCGGAAAGTAAAACGGGTTTTAAACCCGTTCTACAGCTAAAATTTCGCCTGGCAGCTCATTTCAGCACTCCGGATTGGCACTCCGGATTGGCATTTCGGAATCTGTAAACCCCATTTACACTTGACAACTGTAAAGGCTTTACATATTGTAAAGGCTATGTTTGAAAAAGAAATCAGCCAGTATTGGAAGACCATTCTTGAAACCATGGCAGACGGTCTGATGGTGGTGGACCCGGGCGGCGTGATTGTTTCCGTAAACAGCGCCATGGAAAGGCTCACCGGCTACGGCAGAGAAGAACTTGTGGGACAATCCTGCGAGATATTGGGCTGCGATGTCTGCGCCCGCGAAAGAACCGAAGGCATGGACAAACATTGCGCGCTGTTCAAGGACGAGCGCATCAGACGGGCAAGATGCACCTTGCGGAAAAAAGACGGCACCCCGCTGTATGCCGTTAAAAATGCCTCGGTTTTGAAAGACAGCAGCGGAAATGTCCTCGGCGGCGTGGAGACCCTCAACGACCTGAGCGAAGTCATGGACAGGGAAAAGCTGATTTCAAATCTGCGCCGTGAACTCAGCGGACAAAACAGCTTTCACGGGATTATCGGCACCTCGCCGGTCATGCGGCAGTTGTCCGAACTCATCTCCTGCGCTGCCCGCTCCGATGCGCCGGTCGTAATTTACGGGGAAAGCGGAACCGGAAAAGAATTGGTGGCGGAAGCGGTTCACAAACTCGGATCGCGTCAGAAAGGTCCTTTGATCAAAGTAAACTGCGCCGCGCTGAATGAATCGCTTCTGGAAAGCGAACTCTTCGGGCATGTCAAGGGCGCGTTTACCGGCGCTGGCAATACCCGAATCGGACGTTTTGAAGCCGCGAATCACGGCGATATTTTTTTAGATGAAATCGGAGACATTCCCTTATCCGTACAGGTAAAATTGCTGCGGGTTTTGCAGGAAAAAGAAATCGAGCGGGTCGGGGATCACAGACCCGTTCCCACGGATGTGCGTATCATTTCGGCAACCAACAGAGACCTGATGAAACTTGTGGAAACGGGGCGGTTCCGTGAAGATTTGTATTACCGCATCGGCGTGATTCCCATTTACATTCCGCCCCTGCGCGAGCGCCGCGAAGACATTCCTTTACTCATCAACGCTTTTATCAGCCGGATACGGCTGAAAACAGGAAAAAACATTTTCGGCATGACTCAGGCGGCTTATCAATTGCTGAATGCTCACCGATGGCCCGGCAATGTGCGCGAACTGATGAATGTCATTGAATATGCCTTTGTCCTCTGCCCCGGGGGCGACATTCTGCCGGAACATCTGCCGCGGTCTCTCATGCTGAAATCTGCGGCAGACAGCCGATTGAAAGATGTATCGCAGGCGCAGCATCTGTCTGAAAAACGCTGTGCCGATGAAAAACAATCATCTGATATTTCTGATAAAATACAAGATCATACCGAAGAAGGCAGACAGATATTGGCGGCGCTGGCATCTGCCGGCGGGAATAAGTCCCAAGCCGCACGAATGCTCGGAATCAGCCGGGTTGCCTTATATAATCGGCTCAGGAAATTGAAAGGGCTGGAATGAAATCGCCGCAGGCATAAACTGAATTTTTATGTCATTGTTTCGGCAGGCTCAACAGCCTTCCGAGCGGAGCGGAGAATCTCAGTAAAACGGCCCGGCTAAAAACAGACAAACCCGTTCTACTTTTATGTCATTCTACGCTGCGCTCGGAATGACAGTTCCGGAGAAAACTCCCCGATCCCTCAAATAAATTAACCGGGTATTACTCCCACCCCCCGCCGAGGGCTTTGACGAGCTTCACGGTCGTCACAAGCTGCTGTCCCCAAATCTGAATGCCTGCCCGCCTCGCCTGCAATGCCGTTCTTTGGGCGTCCACCACGTCCAAATAGCTCACCAATCCGCTTTTATATCGCTCATCGGAAATCTGCTCCGCATTTGCGGCAGCCTGAACTGCCCTGTCCTGCGCTTTTTCCTGCTCGCTCAGGAAGTGAAGCCCGCTCAGGCCGTCTTCTGTTTCCTGAACCGATTTCAGCACGGTCTGACGGTAATTCGCCACTGTCTCATCATACGCGGCTTTTGTTCTCTCCAAATTTGCCTTGTTGCGTCCGCCGTTGAAAATCGGCAGTGAAATCCCCGGTCCCAGCGACCAGACCCGGCTGTTCCAATCTAACAGAGATGAGGCTTCCCCGCTCTGATAACCCGCGCTGCCGGTCAGTCGGATAGTCGGAAAAAACGCCGCTTCTGCCATGCCGATACGGGCATTGGCAGACGCCATCCGGCGTTCCGCTGCCGCCACATCAGGACGCCTTTCCAAAAGCGATGAAGGCAGACCAGCAGTAATTTCAGGCACTTTTGTCGTCAGATTTGCCGGAGACAGCGAAAAATCCGACGCGGGCTTGCCGAGCAATACCGCAAGACTGTTTTCAAGTTCTCCCCGGGTTTTCCTGAGCGCTGCAACCTCCGCCTGCGTGCTTGCCGACTCGGTTTTGGCGCGCTCAAGATCAAGTCTGCCCGTATAGCCGTTTTTGAACCGGCTTTCGATCATCCGCAGGGATTCCTCACGCAATGAAACGGTTCGGTCAACAATATCAATCTCTTTGTCCAAGGCTCTGATTTGAAAATAATTCCGGGCAAGGTCTGCCTGAAGGGTGAGCAGCACCGTTGTATAATCCGCAGCAGTTGCCGTCAGTTCCGCCTCTGCGGCCTGGTTTGACCGCCGCACCCTGCCCCAAATATCTATCTCATAGCTCAGATCAAAGGGCAGGCTGAAAAGATTGGCTGTCACCATGTTTCCGCCGCCGGTGTCTGTGCGGAAACGCCGGGCTGAAGGATTCATCTCGACGGTCGGAAACAATTCGCTCCCCGCAATCCCTGCCGCGGCTCGCGCCTGCATGACTCGAGACATGGCGGCTTTAAGGCTCTGGTTGGCGTCTCCTGCCTGTTCTTCCAATGTGTTCAGCACATCATCGCCGAAAATTGTCCACCATTTGCCTTTGGGCAGATGATCTTTCGGCTCGGCAATTTTCCAATCTTTATTGCCTTTAAATTCAACGGGAACGGGTGCCGCCGGTTTGCTGTAATTTGGCCCCAGCGTGCAGCCGCTCAGGATTGTTACGCCGATACATATCAGGTTTATACAGAATCGTGTCATAGAAATATCCTTAGTAAGTTCTGCCACAGACGCACACAGACGTACACAGACAAAAAATCTGAAAATTTTCATCCGGCTTTGTTTATTCATTCACTCTCTCCGTCTGTGTATGTCTGTGTGTGTCTGTGGCTTAAATTGCTGACGAAACCGGTTTTGCCGTATGCGGCATTGTCTCCTGTTCATCCTCCCGGACTTTCCGGGTGCGGGCAATGAGCAGATACGCGGCAGGCACGACAAACAATGTCAGAAAAGTTCCCAGCGTCATGCCGCCCACAATCACCCAGCCGATCTGCTGACGGCTTTCCGCGCCGGCACCATGCGCCAGCGCCAGCGGAATACAGCCCAGAATCATGGTTCCGGCTGTCATAAGAATGGGGCGCAGCCGCATGACCGATGCCTCCACAATGGCTTCGGCTTTGGATTTTCCCTCATCCTGCAACTGGTTGGCAAATTCCACCATCAGAATGCCGTTTTTCGTGACTAACCCGATGAGCGTAATCAATCCCATCTGACTGTAAATATTCATGGTATTGCCGGTGAGCTGAAGCGCTATCATTCCGCCGAGGGTCGAAAGCGGCACCGTCAGCATGATGACAAAGGGATCCACAAAACTCTCAAACTGAGCTGCCAGCATCAGATAAATAAAAGCCAGCGACAGAAAAAAAGTCGTCATCAGGCTGGAACCGGATTCCCGGTATTCCCTCGACTGTCCGTCATAATCCACCATGGCATGTTCCGGCAGGATGCTTTTGGCAGCGGATTCCAGAAAAGCCAGCGCCTCACCCTGTGAATAACCGGGCGCGAGATTCGCCGTGATGATGACTGCCCGCAGTTTGCTGAAATGATTCAGGCTTTGTGCAGTGACATTCTCGCTTGCAGTCACGAGGTTGGAGAGCTTCACCATTTCCCCGCCCGGTGAGCGCACAAATATCAGGTTGAGGTCATCCGGCGTACTGCGGAATCTGTCTTCGGTTTTGACAATGACATCATACTGTTCCCCCTCCATTTTGAAACGGGTTACGTCCCGTCCGCCCATGAGGGATTCAATGGTTTTGCCGATGGTCTGAACGGAAATCCCCATGTCCGCTGCCTTGTCCCGATTGATGGAAAGACGCAGTTCCGGCGTGTTGAGTTTCAAATCGGTTCTCGGTGCCAGAATCTTGGGATTTTTCCGTATTTCACCCATAAGTTTGTTTGTCAGTCCGTTGAGTTCCTCCCATGTCCCTGATGTCTTGACAACAAAAGCAACCGGCTGGCTGACAAAATCCTGTCCCAGCGAAGGCGGATTGATGGGAAAAGCCAGCACCCCCGGCACGCCGAACATTGGACCGGCAAGGGTTTTGACAACTTCCTGCTGGGAGCGTTCCCGTTTTTCCCATGATTTGAGTTTGAGGATGGACAAAGATTCTGTGACTACGGTTCTGCCGGTGATGTTGAGAACATATTCCTTTTCAGGAATCGAATTGAAAATTCCTTCAATCTGTCTGCTGTAATAATCGGTATAATCAACCGTAGCGCCGTCCGGCGCAATGGCCATGGCAAAAATCGTTCCCCGGTCTTCCACCGGGCAGAGTTCCGAAGGCAGATAGCGAAAAAGCCAGACTGTTCCGAAAGCGCACAGGATCGCCAGCATTGCCACGATAATCCGCATCTTCTGGGACAGCCGCAGGAGACGGCGGTAGGCGTTTTCCATCGCGCTGATGATATTTCCCAGAAAACGGTTGAACAGCCCCGGATTTGTCTCATGTTTCAGCATTTTGGAACACATCATGGGCGAAAGGGTCAGCGCCACAAATCCGGAAACCACCACTGCTCCGGCAAGGGCAAGAGCAAATTCCGTAAAGAGTTTGCCGGTGCGGCCGGTCATAAATGCCACCGGCGCATAGACTGCCACCAGCGTCAGCGTCATAGCGACAACCGCAAATCCGATCTCTCTGCTGCCTTTGAGCGCGGCTTGAAAAGGTTTCATACCCTCTTCCACATGACGGTGGATATTTTCCAGCATAACAATGGCGTCATCCACCACCAGCCCGACTGCCAGAATCAGCGCCAGCAGCGTGAGAGTGTTGATGCTGAATCCCAGACCCCACATCAGCGCAAACGCGCCGATAAGCGAGACCGGAATGGTAATGAGCGGAATCAGGGTGGAACGGACGCTCCGCAGAAAAAAGAAAATCACCAGAACCACCATGCCCACAGCTTCAAAAATGGTCTTGAACACATTGTCAATGGAGCTTTGGATAAAAACCGAGGAATCGTAGTTGAGGTCCATGCTCATGCCTGCGGGCAGACCGGCTTTCATTTCCGGCAGGATTTTGCGGATAGCTGTTGAAATTTCAAGGGGATTGGCTGTGGACTGCTTGACAATGCCGATGCCGACCGCGGTTTTTCCGTTGCTCCGCAGGCGCTGGCGTTCATTTTCCGGACCGATTTCCACACGCCCCACATCCCGGACCCGCACGAGATAACCGGTCTCGTTTTTCAGAATCAGGTTTTCAAAATCCGACACCGTGTTCATGCCGGTATCCGTAAGAATGGTAAATTCCCTTGCCGTGCTTTCAATTCTGCCGCCCGGGATTTCGATATTCTGCTGGCGCAAAGCATTTTCCACATCCTGAACCATCAGCCCCCGGGCCGCCAATTTTACCGGATCCAGCCAGATACGCATGGAATAGGTGCTTCCTGCCAGAATAAGTGCCTGAGACACCCCGCTTATGGTTTCAAAACGATCCTTTATGACCCGATCCAAATAATCGGTGATTTCGCCGGGGCTGTGGCGGTCGCTGTAAAAGGACATAAAGATAATCGGCGTGGAATTTGCCTCCACCTTGGCAATCACCGGCTCATCCACATCATCCGGCAACGCGCCTCGGACACGCCCGACCCGGTCCCGCACATCTGCGGCAGCGTTGTCCGCATCACGCTCCATGTTGAATTTGATACTGATTTCGCTTTTTTCCTGACGGCTCTTAGATGAAATTGTTCTGATGCCTTCCAGCCCGGAAATGCTGTCCTCAATGATTTTGGTCACTTCGGTTTCAATGATTGCCGGACTCGCGCCCTGATATGTGGTGGTGATAGAAATCACCGGCTCGTCAATATCCGGATATTCCCGGACACTGAGCCGGTCGTAAGCCACCAGACCCACCAGCAGCACGGCAAGGCTCATCACCGTTGCCAGCACGGGCCGGCGGATGCTGATATCTGATAAATACATAGATTCTCCTGATTTTTTTCATATCTCGTTCCCACACTCTGCGTAGAACGAGTTTTCAACTCGTTTCCCTTTCCCACACTCTGCGCGGGAATGCGGAACAGACGCTCTCCCGCGTCCCTGTTCCGGAGTGCCAGTAAAACGGGTTGCAAACCCGTTCTACAGGCAAAAGTCATAGTAAAACGGGTTTCAAACCCGTTCTACAGGCAAAAGTCATAGTAAAACGGGTTGCAAACCCGTTCTACTGGCAAATGCAGTTGTGTATTATTTTCAACCTTTGCCGAACATATTCGGATCCGCTTCCACTGATTTGACCGGCATTCCTTCGGCAATTTTCTGAATGCCGCCGGTAATCACACGCTCCCCTGCCTGCAAACCGGATTTTACCTCCACCATTCCCTTTTTCCGCATCCCTGTGGTAATTTCACTCATAACAGCCTGTTCGCTTACCACTTTCCACACAAACTGACGGTTCGGCTGCGGAATGACCGCCTGTTCCGGAATAAAAAGCGCATTTTCATCCCGGCTGACTTCCACTGCTGCCTGCACAAACTGTCCGGGCCGCAACTGCTGATCGGTATTGTCAAGAATTGCCCGGACTGTGAAACTTCGCCCCTGTTCATCAATACGGGGATTGATGGCATAGATTTCAGCTTCAAACATCTCATCCGGGAAAGCATCGGTGCGGAGTTTCACTTTCTGTCCTTTGGCAATCAGATCGGAATGGATTTCAGGGATTTTGAACTCAGCCTTGAGCATAGACACATCTTCCAGATTCACCAAATCCTGTCCCGCATTGATTACATCGCCGATGCTGACTTTTCTCAATCCCAGCGTGCCGCTGAAAGGCGCACGGATCACGGTTTTGTCCGACTGCGCCCGAATCAGGCGGATATTTGCCTCATCGGTCTTCAATTGGGAATATGCCTGATCCCGCTCCCGTTCTGAAATTGCCTGATTTTTCAACAGCGATTCCGCACGTTTGTAATCGCTGCGGTGCAGATTCAGTTCTGCCTCTGCCTTTGCCAACTGCGCCTGAAGCACGGACTGATCCAACCTGAACAGAATTGTGTCGGCTTCAACCGCTTCTCCTTCGGCAAATTCGATGCCGACAATCCGCCCGCCCACTTCGGAACGGATGATGACGGATTCATTGGCATGGAGCGTGCCGACTGTGCTGATTTCACGCACAGAAGGGGCAACTTCAACTGTTTTGACTTCCACGGTGACCGGGGGCATTGCCGGAGTTTTTGCCGCTTTTTCCGGCTTCTGGGAAGCGGAAAGCTGATGTTGCAAGAGAAAAAATGCGGCAAAAAGAACCGCAAGGCTTGCTAAACTGAACAGTCCGGTACGCAGGAATTTTCTTCCACGCGTGTTTGTCGTGTTTTCCATTGATCCGATCTCCTCAATATTGATTTTAAATGCTTATTTTTATCGGAATGAACATTCATTCCGTTTTTGTTTGCATTACTTTTCTGTCATTCTGAGTCTTTCGTTTCTGTCATTCTGAGCGAAGCAGGGAATCTTTATCATCGTTTTATCGAATCCCACAGGCATTCCACAATCATCTGAATATTCTCTTTATTTAATTCAAAAAATCCTCTGAGATGGTCTTTCAGCAAAAAGGAAATGGGGCCGAAACACAGGCCGAAGAGCATATCATCATTCATATCCTTTACGATCTGCTGAGATTTTGCATAATCAAAAAGTTTCTTCAGGGAATCATATTTGGTGCTTTTCACGGCTTCTTCACGGCGTTTTTTGATTCCGTAGGGCGAATTGTAAAACTGTTCCAGAAATTTATAGTCGCTGGGATGCTGAATCAGATAATTGAAAAGCCTTGTGTAAGTGCGGATAAAGCGTTCACGCACCGGTAAGGAATCATCTTCCCGAAAAATTGCTTTTTCCAGCCGAGTTTCAATTTCTTTGTGTACCTCGTGAACCAGATTGTCCTTATTCTCAAAATACCGGTACATCGTTCCCACACCCACGCCCGCCTTTTCCGCAATCTGGGACGCTGGGCTGGCGTGGAATCCGTTTTCCGCAATCAGATCACGGGCTGCTTCCAAAATAGATGCCTGTTTATTGTTCATTATGTCCTGTGTCATTTGCTGCTCTGTTTTTCGGAATGAACATTCATTCCGAAATCTGACTAAAAATAATATAAGCTTTTGTGATTGTCAAGAAGAAAAATAGAAATTGTGCTGAACCATTTTTTTAACCGCAAAGGGCGCAAAGCTTTGTGAATCCTTTGTGTTCTTTGTGTTCTTTGCGGTTAAAAATAAAGCGGTGTAAAATTCACCCCCTCATTTTTTTAACCGCAAAGGGCGCAAAGGGGCCTCATTTTTTTAACCGCAAAGGGCGCAAAGGGGGCGCAAAGGGCGCAAAAATCGCAAAGCTTTGTGAATCCTTTGTGTTCTTTGCGGTTAAAAATAAAGCGGTGTAATTTTCGCCCCCTCATTTTTTTAACCGCAAAGGGCGCAAAGGGGGCGCAAAGGGCGCAAAAATCGCAAAGCTTTGTGAATCCTTTGTGTTCTTTGCGCTCTTTGCGGTTAAAAAAAGTGTTTAAAAAAAGATTGAGATTAAGAATGCTCAAAATTCAGCACGCCGTTTTTTATCAGAAATTCGATCACCTCACACACGGGAAGCCCCACGACATTCGTATATGACCCGTTGACGCTTTTGACCAGAAAAGTGCCGAGTCCCTGAATGGCATAAGCCCCGGCTTTGTCAAACGGCTCTTTTGTGTGAACATACCATTCGATTTCCTGATCTGTCAGATGTTTGAACAGCACATCGGTCTTTACGGTTTCCGAAAATTTGACATTTTTCGATTTACAGTATATAGCATATCCCGTAAAAACACGGTGAACCTGTCCGCTGAGGCGTTTCAGCATGGCGCGGGCTTCGGCTCTTGAATCCGGTTTCCCCAGTATGGTATCGCCGATGACCACAACGGTATCTGCGCCGATCACCCAGCTTTCGGGATATGCCTCGGATATTTTTCCGGCTTTTGCCCCTGCCAGAATTTTTACATAAGTTTCCGGCGACTGCATCGGGACCGAACTTTCATCAAAGCTGCTGGGGATAACGGAAAAGGAAAGACCCGCCTGTTCCAGCAGATAGCGCCGTCTCGGAGATTCGGACGCAAGGATTAACAAAGGTTTTGAAGATGATTTTTCCATGAAAAATTCATTATCAGATGAAATAGTATTTGACAAGTTTTACGTTAAAAGCTAAATAAGAAATTGTTGATTATTTAAAATGCCTGGGTGGCGGAATAGGTAGACGCAAGGGACTTAAAATCCCTTGATCCTCAGTGGTCGTGCGAGTTCAATTCTCGCCCCAGGCAC
>JAIFKL010000169.1 GCA_020049595.1 Desulfobacteraceae bacterium | reverse complement strand
GCCTCCTGCGGGTCTGCCTGCCGCACCATCCGGATTGGCTGCACAGCCCGTATCCCACGAGGCGATTTATCTCACATGGACGGACAACAGCGACAATGAAACCGGCTTCGTCATCGAGCGTTTTGACGGCATAAAGTGGGAGACGGCGGGAACGGTCGGCGCGGGTGTCACATCTTTCAAAGATACGGGGCTGCGCTATACATGGCAGTATTACTACCGTGTCAGTGCATACAACGCTTCGGGCAGTTCCGCACCCTGCGGCGGCGCGTCCGCATGGACATGGATGTATCCCTACGAGGACTGCGACGGTGTTGCGCTGAACGGCGCGGCGTGGTACTCGGAAGTGTATCTGCCGGAAAATTCGCCTCCCGGCACGGTGATCGGCACATTCACGACAATCAACCCGACCGGCACGCACCGCTATGAATTTTATCCGCCGGTTCCGATAGCGGGCATTGACAATGAGCAGTTTGAAATTGCCGGGAATGTGCTGAGAACCGGAAAGAATTTCACGCCGGATTTCGAGACCCGGCAGCGCTACCGCATCAGCCTGAGAAGCATTGACACCGTGGCAAATTATGCCTGGTGCCACGCCGAGTTCGGCATCGTCATCACGGATGTTGCGGAATACACGCCGCCGGCACGGTCGCTCCGGGCTTCGGTAAGCATTGACTCGGACAGCACGGACGGAACGGCAGCCCCCGGCGACACGCTGCGCTTCTCGGCGGACATCGTGAATGAGGGAGACATGGACGTGACCGGAGCGGTGTTCACGGTTCCGCTGCCTCCCGGAACGGAATACGCCGGTTATGCGAAACGCTCCGAATCGGACGTGACTTACAATGCGGAACTGAATCAGCTTGTGTGGACAGGAGACATTCCGGCAGGACAGACAGCGGAAATTGCCTTTGATCTGAAGGTTGCCGAAAGCGCAAAGACCGGAGATGTGATCGCTCCGGGCGGCTGGTCGCTCGCCTGCGACACGGACGGCGACAGCGTGAACGACATCACCGTGACGCCTGAAAGCACGGAAACCGCCGCTTCGGGCGTGACGGTCGTTGCGCCGGAGCCGGAATGTCTCCCCGGCGATGTGAACGGAGACGGAGACATCACTCTGTCAGACGCCGTGACGGTTCTGCAAATTCTGACCGGCGCTGAAACAGCGGATACGCCCGCACGTTGCGCTGATACGGACGGCGACAGACAAATCGGCTTTGCGGAGCTGCTCGTTATTTTGCGGAGGCTGGCGGAGTAGAGGCAAATGTCTGAACCCTGATTCACATGATTAAAGGATTTTCATGATTTGTGTTCAGCCGCACAACATTCCGAATTTCAACGAAAGCTTTCGGTACAGGCAGAACAGCAATCATGTAAATCCTTTAATCCTTTAATCAGGGTTCGGACATTTTTTCAAGTCAGGGTCAGCATCATCAGAATAATCAGACGAATCACAGTTCAGACAAGGGTGGGCATTCCATGTCCGCCCCAGACGCTACACGGCTGCTCCTGAACCGATATAAAAATCATACAGCAATTCATCATGCAATTTTTGAGGGCGGAAAATATGCTCCTTCTTCAAAGCAAAATCCCGCTTGAGAATGAACACAATCGCAGGCTGTATTTCAGCTTCCAGACTGATATTTTCATTCTGTGTGCCTTTATAACCCTCGAAATACAAGGCTTCGTACAGATCACACAGGGCATCCCGATTCATATTGCTTTTCCGCTGTTCAATCTGCTGCTGCACCTGATCCGCCCACAATTCCTCTTTGCTCGAAAGACGAGCCTGTTCCGGCAGTTTCTCGTTCATCCGGCTGACTGCTTCATTGAATCTTGACCCCATTTTACGATTCCTGCCGGCGGTGCGGTCTTCAACAGACGCATTCCCGCCTTTAGCCTGCGCTTCTGTGGCTATCCTGCGGCGTTTCCACTCATCCGCAGTCAGCATGTAGTAATTCTCCTCATCGCAGATAATGACGCCCAGCGACAGCGCCTCAACAGCCATGACGACAAATTTGCTCAACACCGGCACCGTGGGGGTGTGAATATGCTCCAGCTGCTCTTTGGTGAGCATTTGCAGGGGCGGCGTGTTCTCACGTTTTGCCTCGCTGACATAATTGTCCCGATAGGCTTCGATCCGCGTCAGGGTATAAGCCGGAAATCCGCAGTATTCCCGATAGATCAGAATGCTGTGGCGATCTGAAGTATGAGAAAAAGGAACATGCCGCCCGCCTCTGCCGATGGCTTCTTTCAGAATTTTTTTTACCGCATTCCACGCGGGGTCCGCGTCATCCTGATAGCCCACGATGCACATAATAGACTGCTCCGAGTCCCGCAAATCGGCAAATCTGGCAGCAGCATCGTTGAGACGGCAGAAGTAATCCGAAATTTCATACGCGCTCTGCAATCTCGGCGCGTAATCAATCGGATTGATCTGACTGTTCTTGGCGTCCTGAATGCGCTGCGCCACGGTTTTTCTGTCTATATTCTCCGTGAACACGCCCTTGCAGGCATCCATAAATATCTCAATGAATTTCGCCTCATTCTCGCGATAATCCATGACATTCCATATACTGCCGCCGATACGCTCCAGAACATCTTTGAACAACTGTGTCCGCAGGGCGTCATTGTAAACTTCTTCGTAAATCTCATTCAGGGTGGAGAATTTCTCATTGTCGTAAATCAGGATTTCAAAAGGCGAACTTTTGATTTTTTTATTGCTCTCATAAGCATCCCCGAAGCGCTTGGACAGATCGGAGATATATGCCTGTATCAGCGAAATATCGCTGCTCATTTTCGAGAGCAGGGCAATCGCGCCTTCGCCGCCTTCCATCAATTTCTGTTTGGCGTCATAAACGCCCTCATAAAAATCCGCAGCCGCCTGCATCTTCATAATACCGATACGATTGCTGAAATGCTGGCGAATCGCCTTATATGTCTCCTTGAGTTGCTCCTGTTTTGCGGCGTTTCTGAGAAAATCCAGAAAACCGCCTTCGAGCAATTTTGCCATCTCCGTGGTCTGCCTGTTAATCGCATCTGAAAGCTGTTTTTCATTGTTCAGCAGATTTTTTGTCTGGGCTTTGCAGAAGTCTTTGGATACACGGGCAATTTCAAGCATTTCCCCCAGAAAACGGGCTACAAAACTGACCCCGAGATTTTCCTGAAACATTTTTGTGAGTTCCTGCTGAAGCACCCGCTGAAATGTCCCCAGTTCCTTAATTACAATATGGGGCATGTCTTTCTGAAATTTGCCGATTTCCTCATTAAGCGTTCCGATGATCCGCTGAATCCTTCCGATTTCCAGATTTCTGATATTTTCCAGATCATTGTTGTAAGCTTTGGCAAGGTTTTTTGTAAGCCAGTTGTCAAAAGGAATCCGTTCACCGGCTTCGCCCTGTTTTTCCGTCATGCGGTCCGGCAGATCGCTTTTGCTGTCCGTGCATTCCAAGCCCTCATTGGTGAGAAATTCCTGAACCTTGCGCCGGGCTTCCCGGATTTCCGTCTGATCCAGACGCCCGATAATATGATGTGCGATGATGGTCTGACTCATCCGCGCCGCGCAGAGTTCCGCCACGCGTTCAGCCGGAAAACGTATTTTGCACAATCCGAGCGCGCTGTAGGCGCGGGGCGTTCCGTCCGCGTCACAGTTCATGGTATATACTTCGGCATTGTTGCGGGTGGACTGCATCATGGCTGAAAGCGGGTCTCCCTGTTCCTGCGTGTCGGAACCGGAATCGAGAAAGATAAATTCCGCGCAGAGTTGTGCAAAATCATCAGGAGAGTCAAACTCGATATCGCTCCTGTTTTTGTCTCCGAAGAGATAAACAGCGTCAAAGGCTCTTGATTTTATCAGATTTCTCGTCACTCCCGGATAAACCGGACGGTAAGCGGCATTTTCCTGCTGCACCCAGTTCAGTTCCCGCAGCGAGGCATAGGTATTGGCAAGCACCCGTTTACTGACGGCATCGTAAACATCTCCCAGCGCAAACAGCCCTTTGATGCGGGATTTGTTCGGAAGCTGCGCCTGCTGCTGGAGATAGCGGAGTTCATAGGCAAGATCGAGAAAAAGCCCCGCGCCTGTGCCGCCGCATACTGAAGCGACAATATAGATATTAAGTTCTCCGGCTCTGATACCGGGAAACTTTTCTATCATCTGAGGCGTCACCAGCCTGTCTGCAAGACGGTGCAGCCATTTGGAAATGTCCTGATATGCCAGAAAGAAGCCCAGACGTCCCAATGCTTTAGCCTGTCTTGCGCCCTCTGCCAGCGGGAGATATTTGTAAGCTTCTTGGGGAAACCAACTGGATATTTCGGCGATATTTCTTGCCTCGCCCTCCCGCGTCTGATCCGCAATCCGCAGAAACTCATTTTTTTCGGGAATCAGACGGATGTTTTCACCGAAGAGGCTGGCGGATGGGGCTTCGCCCTTGAGTTCGTCAATATCAATCGCGAGAAATCGCACGAAATTCTCTTTTACCGCATCCGGAGCCTGTTCCAGCAGTGTTTTTTTCAGATAGAGAATCGTTTTGACTCCTGTACCGCCGAGTCCGATGACAATCGCAGGCTGAATTTTTTTCATGGTTTGACTCCTTAATTTTAAAAGTATATGAGGAATCGGGGAATTTTTCATAACATCCTGATAAAGCATATCATTCTGTCTGATATGTCATTCTGTCTGATAACGCATGTCAAGTAGCGATTTAACTGGTTAGTCAATAAGATCGTGTTTAAATTTCGGCAGCGGTGCAGAAAGCAGTGATTCGGAATCTGAGATCTGACAGCCCCTTTCTTATGTCATTTTAATAAAAGCGGGGCAAAAGCTGTCAGATATTTGCCGCAGGCTGGCCACCGTCTTATCGCCTCTTTCTGCACCGCTGCCTGAATTTCGTGCGCTCGCGGTTCACCTTTTTTATCTTCCCGCGATATTGGCGTATTTTGTCCGAATATTTTCGTCCTTGATGACCTTGTTCACGGTTTTAAGCAATTTGTCCGGGTCTCCTTTTCTTACTGCCACCACATATTTGTCTTCATCGGTGAGAAGCGTTTTCCCGTCAATTTTGAGGAGCATCGCGCCTTCCCACACAGAAGCAATGATTTCATCTGTGATAAACACCGCATTTTTTCCTTTGCCTTCTTCCTCAAGCTTGCGGGATTCTTCATAAACCTTTACGGTAGTGCTGATGCTGCGAATCGCGGCTTTTCCGAAATTTTTCTGGGCGTAAGATTCGGCTGTGGTTTCTTTGCCCACGAGAATGCTGATGTCAGGCGAATTCAGTTGGCTCAAAGAACGGATGCTCTCCGCAGTCTCCACGTTGAGCGATCCCGCAGCCAGACCCGTTTCAAAATAGGGATCCGAAAGTTCCGCCATTTTCTTCCGCTCCGGCGTATAGGTAATCAGCGAAATCACCATGTCCGTCATCTCATTTTCCAAAGCCACAAAGCGCGATTTAGCGTCGCTGAGTTTGACAAAAACAGGTTTGCGTCCGAGTTGCACGGCGATTTTTTTGGCAAAAGTAATGTCCGCGCCGTTCCACTCCTCGCCGTCAAGCTGCGAAATCATGGGATAACCCGCTCTGACGCCGATTTTCAGCGAGGGTTTTCCGCCCGGCAATGCACCGCCGCCCGTATCGCTTTCAATATGATGCACTGTGTACATGACATTGGCAACTGTGCAGCGATTTTCTTTTGCCGCGGAACGGAACATGGATGTTTTGAGTTGAGTGCTAATAGGCGCGGGCTGGCGTACAATCAGTTCGGGATGCTGTTTCTCGAATTTTTCAAGTTCTTTTTCAAGCGCCTGCTTGGCAAGCCGTGTAGTCGTATCGCCGCCGACCCAGTTCGGCAGAATAAACATTCTCGGACACGCGACCGCCTGCGCCTGAATATCGCCCCGCTTTTCGTTGTATTCAAACTGCGTGACATCCGCGTCCGTGAAAAAAATCCCGGCCTGCGCCTGCGCTGCAAAACAGCACCACAGCATCATCACAGCCGTTATGACTCTCACCAAATAAGCATTCTGATTTCTCATACATTCCTCCTTGAAACATGCTGAAAAGAGAACCGCGAAAGATGAACCACGAAAGCGCGAAAGAAACGAAAGGCACGAAATGTTTTTTCAACTACTCTTTCGTGTTTTCGTGGTTCATATTTTTTGTTAATCATATGAGTTACGCACTTGAAATACGCTTTTTTGTTTTACCGCAAAGAGCGCAAAGTTTTCCGCAAAGAACGCAAAGTTTCAAAATACATCTTTGCGGAACTTTGCGATTTCCTTTGCGATCTTTGCGGTTAAAAAAAAGCAGTATCCAACTGCTTAACTCCTATGCTCTTTCGTGCTTTCGTGGTTCATATTTTCATAAAACTTTTTTCTGAATGTCTCAAACTCGTCATTGTAAATGGCTGTCCGCATATTTTCCATGAGATTCAGGTAATAATGAATATTGTGAATCGTATTCAGGCGATAAGACAGCAATTCTCTCGCCATGTAGAGATGGCGCAGATATGCACGGGAGTAATTCCGGCAGGTGTAGCAGGTACAGCCGGGTTCCGCAGGCTCGGTATCGTCTTTGAAACAAGAATTGGAGATATTCAGGGTCCCGTGTTTTGTGAACAACTGTCCGTTTCTGGCGTTCCGGGTGGGCAGCACGCAGTCAAACATATCCGCGCCGAAATTGACTAATTCTACCAAATCGCTCGGCGTTCCCACGCCCATGATGTATTTCGGCTTATTATCGGGCAGTTTCGGAAGCGTAACATCCGCAATCTCAAACATCAGTTCTTTGGGTTCGCCCACGCTAAGTCCGCCGATGGCGTAGCCGCTGAAATCATGTTCCGCCAATGCCGCGGCTGAGGCTTCCCGTAAGTCTTTGAACATTCCGCCCTGCACAATGCCGAACAATGCGCTTCCGGGACGAAAGTTTTGCTCATAAGCTTTTTTGCATCGGGCAGCCCAGCGCGTCGTGAGTTCAAGCGCGTCCTGCGCCTGCTTCTTCTCGGCAGGATACGGAATACACTGGTCTAAGCACATCACAATGTCGGAATCAAGACAGTTCTGTATTTCCACCGCTTTTTCAGGGCTTAACAGATGCGTTGAGCCGTCAATGTGAGACTGAAACGTGACGCCTTCTTCTCTTATTTTGAAAAGCTTTGCCAGCGAAAATACCTGAAAGCCGCCGCTGTCAGTCAGAATCGGACCCTGCCAGTTCATAAACCTGTGAAGCCCTGAGAATAGGCGTATCACATCGCACCCGGGTCTCAGATACAGATGATAGGTGTTTCCGAGAATAATCTGTGCGCCGGCTGCTGAAAGTTCCTCCGGCGACACAGATTTCACCGTTCCCAGGGTCCCGACAGGCATGAATACAGGGGTTCGGATAACTCCGTGCGCGGTGTGCATGATGCCGGCTCGCGCCCTTGTCTTTTCGGATGTTGATATGATTTCAAAAGTAAACATAATTAAAGGTCAGCGGTTCGGGGTGCGAGGTCAGAGGCGGGCTTCCCTCGAACCCCTCACCCCGAACCTCGAACCTCCCATTTATTTCGGCGGAAGCAGAAAGAAGCCGGATTCCATAATCACGCTCTTTCCTTCTTTAGTTGTAAAAAAGGCGATAAATTTCTTCACATTTCCGGCAGGTACTCCTTTTGTGAAAAAATACAGGCTCTGACGATAAGGATAGGTGCCGAAATAAATATGGGTCTGCGTTATTTTGGCACGCTTGCCTTTATGAAGTATTTCCAAAAGCTTGACATCTTTTTTATCCATAATGTCTGCATAAGATGTGATACCGAGACTGAAGGGATATGCTTTCACTGTGGTATAAACCTCAGTAGTCATATTGACTTCCATTGAATTTTCAGGAAGAATATCAAACCCGATTGTCTTTTTGGCGGTCAGGTAATAGGCGGCATCCCGGGGCGGAGATATGACCGTAATTTTATTGCCCTTGGGTCCTCCGACTTCATCCCATGTGATTATCTTTCCTTTAAAAATATCTTCAATCTGTTCCGATGCGATTTGTTTTATGGAATTTGACTCATGCACGATAAACACATACGCATCCAAACATATTTCTGTTTCAACAAGCCCTTTGTCTTTTTCAGACTGCTCCAGCGCGCGGGCGCCGCCGGCAATGTCGCATTCGCCTGCCAAGAGTCTTTCAATGCCGTAGCCGGTAGTCTTGTAATGCAGGTCAAATTTTACGTTTTCTCTCTTTTCAAACTCCTGCGCCGCTTTCGGCATGAGCAGTTTTCCGATGGGCGCGGAGCCGTCATATCTTATCCGCTCCTGCGCCTCAGAAATTGCTGACAAAGCAAATATCAGCATCACGGCTGCTACAAACATTGTCATTTTTTTTGCCATCATTTTTACCTCCGAAATAAATAAGAGTGGTTAGGGGGCGATTCTACCTTATCCATCCCCTGTACGTTAAAGCACCTTGGGCTGAAAATCCGGGTCGTTCAGGATTTTCACGGATTCCCCGCTCTGTGCAATTACGAACATTCCGTTTTTATAAGCAAATCTGTCAGCACCCTCGTCAATAACAATTCCGGCGACCGCGCCCACGATTTTCCGCTCCGCGTACTGCGGAAAAAACTCCCTGAACTTTCCCAGCCGTTCAAGATGCTCTTTCACATCGTCAACGCCGAGCGTGCTTTTGACTTCTATCAGCACGGCATATTCGCCGTTCACCGCCAGAATGTCAATTTCGATTCCCTTTCCGTTTTTCCGCTTCCGCGCCCGCTGGTAAACTTCATTGATCTCTATGCCCCGCTCTTCAAAGAGCCATTCCGCGGCAGGCGCGACAAAACCCTCCACAAATTCGCCCCATTTGCCCCCGAGACTGTCAATTTTCCTGCCTGTCTCTTTAAGCTGCCTGTCAGTTTCCCTGAAACGCTTATCCAGCTTCGCGTCTGTCTCTTTAAACTGCCTGTCCGTTTCTTTTGATCTTTCGGCAGCTTCTTTCGCCGCTTCTTTAAACTGCCTGTCCGTTTCCTTTGACCTTTCCGCTGCTTCTTTAGCCGCTTCTTTAAACAGTCTGTCCGTTTCTCTTGACCTTTCCGCCAATTCGGCAAAAACCTTCTCTAACCTTGCATCTGTCTGAGCGAAAAGTTCCCAAATCTGCTGAAAATTTCTTTCTGTATGCTGTGTGTCCATGATTTTGTGATCTCCTTATCATTCTGAGCGGAAATGTAGGGACACGCCGCCGGGGTGTCCCTACGGCTGTTCGTATTCTAAGAAATAAACATGGCGTCTCCGTAGCTGTAGAATCTGTATTCTTTTTCTATTGCTTCTTTATAAGCATTCAGAATTTTTTCCCGCCCCGCAAAACCAGACACCAGCATGA
>JAIFKL010000130.1 GCA_020049595.1 Desulfobacteraceae bacterium | reverse complement strand
AATCAGGTACTTATATGCGGCGGCGGCATTGAAGGCATCATCCCTGAAATCCTGAAACACAGTCCCCGAAAAGTGGATGATGTGGAAATCAACAGCGTTTTTCTGGAAACGGCAAAAAAACATCTTCCTGAAAAATATGCAAAATCTTTTGAGTCCGAATTTGTCTCTGTTTATCATACCGATCCTCGCAAATTTCTGAAAAATTCCCTGCTCTATGATCTCATTTTTGTCGGCGCGTCCGCTCCGGATTCAGGTCAGTCAAACCGCTTTTACACACTTGAATTTTTCAGACAATGCGCCGAAAAGCTGAAACCCGGGGGCATTTTAGCGTTTCGTATGCGGTCTTCGGAAAATCTCTGGACAAAATTTCTCACCTATCGGAATGCCAGTATTTATCTTGCATTGAAATCCGTGTTTCATCATGCGCTGGTGCTGCCTGGCGTCACGAATATTGTCCTTGCATCCGATGCGCCTCTGAGCCGGGACCCGGCTGAACTGATTGAGATATTTGAGAAAAGAAAAATAGAAACCAAACTTGTCACGCCTGCATACATCAGCTATCTGCTCACAAATGACCGATTCTTCAAAACAGAACAGCAGCTTTCCTCCGCAAAAGCCGCGCCGAATACGGATATACAGCCGATCTCTTATCAGTATTCCGCGATGATCTGGCTGTCAAAATTTATTCCGGAAATCATCAATCGGGATATGCCTTCTTTCGGTGATTCGTTTTACATACTTATCATTTCAATGGCTTATATTCTCTTTACGGGAATTTTGTTTCTGCTTGTCCGGCGCAGACCCGGATTGAAACGAATATGGCTTGTTTTTCTTGCCGGTTTTATCGGCATGATGACGGAAACCATGCTGATACTGCATTATCAGGCAAAGAACGGCGTTTTATTTCAGAATATCGGTATCTTGCTGATGACATTCATGGCGGGGCTTGCCGCAGGCTCTCTTGCGATTACGGAAACGGCAAAGACCCTCATGGTACGCTACGGTGAAATCCGGCTGCGATTGGGAATCAGCCTGTTTATCAGCTTCGGCGCATTTAATTTTATTTTTATCAACTTGTTGAACTCCGGCTATCAATCAGGTATTATGCTGATTTCCTTTTTGCTGTTTGTCAGCGGTTTTCTGGTATCCGGCGTATTTGCTTTTGCCAGCCTGTCCGGGGTGGAAGATCAGAAAAGCGTCATTTCGCCGCTTTATGCGGCAGATTTGCTGGGCGGCTGTGCGGCTTCGCTGCTCGGAAGCCTGTTTTTCATCCCATTTTTAGGAATGGAAACAACAGCTTTCGTCATGACGGTGCTATCGCTGGGGGCTTTGCTTTTTGTTTAAAAAAAACCACGAAAACACGAAATTTTTACCACGAAAACACGAAAGCTGCGAAAGAGCGAAAGAGCAAAAAAAAAGAAAAAGAAATTTCGTGTTTTTCGTTATTTTCGTGTTTTTCGTGGTAAAAATTTCGTGTTTTCGTGGTAAACTTTTATCCCGTAACCCAAAAAGGAGGTCAGAAATGAAGTTTCATATATCTGTTTTCAAATGTTTTTATCGTATCGGTGCAACGGCGTTCATTGCATTTTTTCTGTCTGTCATGTATGCTGAAGCCGCAGGTCAGGAAATCACGCCCGCAGACAACTGGTATCTGGCAAAAGCGATAGACGATTCGCTGGTCCGCATGTATGATCTGAAAGAAAGCTTTGACAAAAAGCTCATCAGCAAATCCCTGCGTCCGAGGAATGTCTTTGAAAAAGCTTTTGATATTGCAGAGAAATTTAATATGCTTCATAACAATGCCGTTGACCGGAACAAACTCCTTGAATTTGCCAAAGTGACGGATATAAACCGGACAAAACCCGGAGATGTGTATGAAGTTCTGAGCCTGATAAAAGCGCATCTGCTTGAAAAAGGAGCGTTTACGGAATACACCGGCGAAAAAACTTCCAAATCTCCGAGCGATGTTTTTCAGATGATGCGCCAGATTTCGCTGCATTGTTATGAAATTGCCAAGAAAAAAGGCATTGTGACAAACTGGGCAACGCCGGCGCAGGTTTATGAAGCGGTTGCAACAACTCTGCTGCCCGCAGTGCAGGCAATTGCAGATGAAGCCGGTATCAAATATCAGGATTATCTTTTTCCCAAGCAGCCGGTCAGCGGAGTTGTTCCCCGATATACCTATAAACTTTTCTATCATGTTTATAACAACATTTCAAAGTATTATATGTACAAAGACAATTATGAGCCGGTCAGTTTTACAGAAGTCAACGACTGCGATGATATTTCGCCTGCGGATATGTTTGATCTGGCGCAGATTATTGCGTCAGAACTGAAAGCAAATATCGGCGTCAAATCTTTGAAATCGGAAACAGCCGCCCGTTATGCGGCATGGAAATCGTCCCGTGAAGAGATATTGCCGGGGCATGTTTTTCGTCTGATTCAGTACAATTTCATCCTGAGCAAAAGCATATTGGCGGGAGAGTGATTAAAGTTTCTCGCAAAGAGCGCAGAGAGCGCAGAGTTTTTTTAAAAAAAATCTTTTCTTTGCGTCCTCTGCGTCCTTTGCGAGAGATAAAAAAAGTTTCTCGCAAAGAGCGCAGAGAGCGCAAAGCTTTTTTTAAAAAAATCTTTTCTTTGCGTCCTCTGCGTCCTTTGCGAGAGATAAAAACGATTTCTCGCAGAGAACGCAAAGACCGCAAAGTTTTTTTAAAAAAAATCTTTTCTTTGCGTCCTCTGCGTCCTTTGCGAGAGACAAAAAAAGTTTCTCGCAAAGACCGCAGAGACCGCAAAGCTTTTTTAAAAAAAATCTTTTCTTTGCGTCCTTTGCGAGAGACAAAACCGCCTCTGTGTGAAAAACCAAAACGAAGTGAGGAGAAAAATATCATGAAAACTTTCAAATCAGGTTTGGGCAAGAAAATGGGGCTGGGTTTCGGAAGCCTGATCCTCATTATCCTTGCGCTGGGTGCTGTCATTCTGTGGAAAATGAGCGGTGTACGGGATCACGCTGTGATGCTGGAACGGGAATATGTTCCCCAAGTCAGAATGTCCGGGAATATGGAGCGGATGGTTTCTCAAACCATGTATAACATGATAGCCTACGAACTCAGCGAAGAAAAACACTATTTTGAAGAAGGCTCCAAAACACTTGAAAAGGTAAAATCGGCTGTCCGGGATACCAAAACCTTTGCCGAAACTTCTCCCCGCCTTGCCGAACTGAAAACAGCGGCAGCAGATGCGGAGACAAAAGTTTCAGAATATGAAAAATTCGTGGCTGAAACCGTGAAAAGAAACGAACAGATTGCAGAGAACCGGAAATCGCTTCAGGCTTCAGGAATGCAGTATATGAAAAGCTGCTATAACTTCCTTGCGAATCAGAACAATGCTTTGGAAACAGAAATGGTCGCAGGCTTTGATGCGGAAGAACTTTCACAACGTCTCAAAAAGATTACGCTTACAAACGAAGTGGTTGATCTGGGGAATGCAACCGGGATTGCGACCTTTAAGGCACAGGCGCTTCGCAATCCTGAAATCATCCGGGATGCTCAAAAAAATTTTGATATAATGGAAAAAAAGCTTCAAACACTTCTGTCAGTTTCCGAACTGGAAGAAGATATTAAGGAAATTGAAAAGGTCGGAGCGGCAGCACGGGAATACGAAACCGCAATGAATGCGCTGTTTGAAAACTGGGTGGCATTGCAGGAAGTGGGCAGACAGCGTAAAGCCGTCGGGGATCAGATTTTGGAACTGACTCAGACTGCGGCAGAAAAAGGAATGGATGAGACAGAAAAAATCGCAGAGGATACGCTTCTTTCACTTTCATCAGCTTCCAACATCATGATTTTCGGGCTGATATTCGCCGCGCTCATAAGTATGCTGGTGTCGTTTCTCATTACCCGGGGCATCGTAGTCCCCATGACAAAGGGTGTTGATTTTGCTTATGCGGTGGCACAAGGAGACTTAAACGCGGTCGTAGAAGTCAATCAGAAAGATGAAATCGGGCTGATGGCAAATGCGTTGAAAGCCATGCGGGACAGAATCCGTGATGTTCTGAAAGAAACGCAGAGGCTGATTGTCGGGATTCAGGAAGGAAATCTGAAGATACGGGGCAATGCCGAAGCCTTTGAAGGCGGATGGCGGGAACTTATCATCGGCGTCAACAGCCTGATTGACGCGTTTGTGAGTCCGATCAACACAACGGCCGGCTACATTGAACGCATTGCCAAAGGCGACATTCCGGAAAAAATTACCGAAGAATATAAAGGCGATTTCAATGAGATCAAACAGAATCTGAATATGCTGATCGGCGCGACAGGCGAAATCACAATGATTGCGGGACAATTGGCAGCCGGGAATCTGAAATCAAAAGTCAGGGAACGCTCGGATAAGGACAAACTCATGCAGGCGATGAACGCCATGATACAAAGATTGGACGGGCTTTTGCATGAGACAAACGCGCTGATACATGCGGTTCAGGAAGGGCGTTTGGATGCGCGGGGCAATGCGGGGGGATTCACCGGATGCTGGCGGGAGCTTGTTGTCGGCGTCAACAGCCTGATTGATGCCTTTGTCGAGCCGATCAACGTAACCGCAGCCCATATTGACCGGATTTCCAAAGGCGACATTCCGGAAAAAATTACCGAAGAATACAAAGGCGATTTCAATCAGATACGGAAGAATCTGAATCTGCTGATCGGGGCAATGAACGGCATTACACAGGCTGCCGAAGAAATGGCAGACGGGAATCTGACCGTAAAGGTTGCGGAACGCTCCGCGCAGGACAAGCTCATGCGGGCATTGAATGCCATGATCCGGAGGCTTCATGAAGTCGTTATCAATGTGAAAGCCGCATCAGAGAATGTCGCGTCCGGGAGTGAATATCTCACTTCTGTGTCGGAACAAATGTCTCAGGGCGCTTCGGAACAGGCAGGCTCTGCTGAAGAGGTCTCGTCTTCTATGGAAGAAATGGCAGCCAATATCAGCCAGAATGCGGATAATGCCGGGCGGACCGAGAAAATGGCAATAACATCCGCCGAAAATGCCGGCGAAGGCGGAAAGACTGTTGCTGAGACCGTAACGGTGATGAAAGACATTGCCCGGAAAATTTCGGTGATTGAGGAAATCGCCCGGCAGACTGATCTTCTGGCGCTGAATGCCGCTATTGAGGCGGCGCGTGCGGGCGAACACGGCAAGGGTTTTGCAGTAGTCGCGTCCGAAGTCCGCAAGCTGTCGGAAAAGACGCAGCGCGCGGCGGCGGAAATCGGAGACCTCGCGGTTTTCAGCGTCGGGGTTGCGGAAAAAGCCGGCAATATGCTGGCGGGAATTGTGCCGGAGATTCGGAAAACAGCCGAATTAGTTCAGGAAATCAGTCTGGCGAGCAAGGAGCAGAATGTCGGCGCGGAGCAGGTCAATAAAGCGGTTCAGGAATTGGATAAGGTGATTCAGCAGAACGCGTCGGCAGCCGAAGAAATGAACTCGACTTCGGAAGAACTTTCGGTTCAGGCTGAAACCCTCCGGCATACCATCGCCTTTTTCAAGGTGAATGAAAATGTCCTGAAATCGGTGTCCGGAGAAGGAAATCCGGGGGGCGGAAAGCAAAAATTTTCGGGCAAAGAGCAGAAAAAGAAGCAGAGAGGCGGCTCATCGCTGAAACCTTTCATACAGACAGAAGATTCTGCTCCGGAAAAAGAGGATAACTGTGATGAAAAGTTTGAAAAATATTGACAGCCGATAAAGTGAATTTGTTATCTCGTTCCCACGCCCTGCGTTAATGTTGTTAAGTTAAGCGGGGTCTATTTTTATACCAATTCGCTTTCAAAGATCGGTCTTTTCAGACCGTAAAACCGCTTTTCAAGCGCCCGGCTAAAAATAGATGCGATTTGAAAAATCGCTTTACTCCGTAAAACCGCTTTTCAAGCGCCCGGCTAAAAATAGATGCGATTTGAATCTGTTTTCAGCCGGGGGCGATTTACGATCTGAAATATCTTTGAAAGCGAATTGGTATTAACAGCATTGAGGCTGCGAGCGCCTCTGACCCCTAACCCCTTACCTCAAAAAAAGGAGACATATCGTGAAAGAATTGACAATCGGAAAGAAGATGCTTCTGATCGGCGTGGTTATTGTGCTGGGGCTGAGTTTTATGGCGGGCAATGCCTATCGCACAAACATAGGCATTCGTGAAGCCGGCGACATGGCTGCATTGCGAAACAGGCAGAAAACCGTGCTTAACAGGATGATTCAGGCTCATAGCGCTCTGCTTCTCTCGGCAATGGATGCCATCGTTGATAAAAATGAAGGCAAAATCAGCGAAGAAGGAATGAATATCATCAACAGCAATGCGGTGTTTTTTCAGGATCATCTGAAAGACCTTCATGAACTGGCAGATACAGACGAGGAAAAGAGACTGGCAAAAGAAATTGCAGACGAGTTTCCCGAAATGGCAAGGATGACTCGGACGGATTTGCCAAAATTAATCACCGACGGCACTGCCCGGCTGAAAAAAATAGAAGCAGATTTTATAGTCCTTGACGATGAATTGGATGAAGACGGTGCCCTGATAAACAGAGAACTGGAAAACCTGTTGAGGTCCGTGCAGAAAGACTCAAAAGATGCGGCAGCTTTTTCGGAGATTCGGAATCAGAAAACGGTTCTCATCGGTGAAATCGCACGAGCGCATAACGCGATGATGCTGGCTGCAATGGACGCAGTTGTTGACAAAAACGAAGGAAAAATAGAAAAAAGCCGGATGGAGACCATCAATGACAGTCTCTCTTTTGTCAAGACGAATATAGAGCGTCTCAAAGCTTCAGTTGATACGGAAGAAGAAAAAAGAGCCGCTGAAAAAATTCAGGATGCTTTTCCCAAACTCGCGGAGAAAATTCAGAAGGAACTTGTAAAACACATAGAGGAGCGCATTGCCGAGGCGAAAAAGATCGAAGCGGATTTCAGCCGGATTGACGATATGCTCGACGAATACGGAAAAAAAATTGAGCAGGATTTGGTAAACATGATTGCTTTTATAGAAGCGGAGGAGAAAGAAGCGGAGAATTTTCTGTCCGGCTTCATATCTGCTTCAATTAAGTGGACTTTGCTTGTCTTTATCATCACGCTGGCGATTGTGATTCCGGTTTTCTTTCTGATCAGCCGGAGCATCACCGGACCGATAAACAAAATGACAAAGCAGACCGAAAATCTCATCCGGAAAATCCGCAACGGCGAATTGGAGACCCGCGGGGACGCGGACGCGTTTAGCGGAATATGGCGCAGTCTGATTGCCGGAATAAACGATCTGATTGAGGCCTTTGTCTCGCCGATCAACATGACCGCCGCCTGTATTGACCGGATTTCCAAAGGCGACATCCCGGAGAAAATCACCGCAGAGTACAGAGGCGATTTCAACCGAATTAAAAACAACCTGAATACGCTGATTGACGCGACAAATGATGTGGCGTCAATTGCCCGTGAAATGGCTGAGGGAAATCTGTCCGTAGAAATCCGGGAGCGTTGCGACAAAGACAGGCTCATGCAGGCGATGAATCTGATAATAAGAAAGCTGAATGCGGTTTTGAAAGAAACAGATGTTCTCATCGCTGCGGCGCGGGAAGGCAATCTCAGCATTCGGGGCGATGCGGAAGCGTTTTCCGGGGGCTGGCGCGCGCTTATCGCGGGGATAAATCATCTGGTTGAGGCATTTGTGACGCCGATCAGCATGACAGCCGCGTGTCTGGAACAGATTTCGGCAGGAGACATTCCCGGAAAAATCACCGCGGAATATAAAGGCGACTTTGACCGCATTCGCAACAATCTCAATATGCTGATTTATATGATGACCGCGCTTCTCAAAGAGACAAAAGGACAGATACAGGCGGTTCAGGAAGGCAGACTCAACACCCGCGGAAACACTGAAAATTTTGCCGGAGACTGGCGCGAACTCATTGCAGGCATCAACCGTCTGACAGACGCGTTTGTCTCGCCGATTAACATGACCGCAGCCTGTATTGACAGGATTTCCAAAGGCGATATCCCGGAAAATATTACCGCGGAATACAAAGGCGATTTCAACCGGATCAAAGACAACCTGAACACGCTCATTGACGCGACACGCGAAATTACCCTCCTTGCCGAAGAAATGGCTGAGGGAAATCTGAGCGTGGAAGTCAGGGAACGCTCGACACAGGACAAACTGATGCGGGCTTTAAATTCCATGATAAAAAAACTGAATGAGGTGGTTGTCAGAGTCAAAGCCGCTTCGGACAATGTTGCTTCCGGAAGCCGGGAACTGAGCGCGACCTCCGAGGAAATGTCTCAGGGAACTGCGGAGCAGGCAGCTTCAGCCGAGGAAGTATCGGCATCTATGGAACAGATGGTATCCGGTATCCGGCAGAATGCGGACAACGCATCCCAGACAGAGAAGATAGCTATGAAATCTGCCGAAAAAGCGCAGGAAGGCGGAAAAGCAGTGGCAGAAACGGTAGGCGCCATGAAAGAAATTGCCGAAAAAATCAGCATTATTGAAGAGATTGCCCGTCAGACCGATCTTTTAGCATTGAATGCCGCGATTGAGGCTGCCCGCGCCGGCGAAAACGGAAAAGGCTTTGCGGTGGTCGCGTCCGAAGTCCGCAAACTGGCAGAGCGGAGCCGGAAAGCAGCAGCGGAAATCGGGAAACTTTCCGGTTCCAGCGTGGAGATTGCCGAAAATGCGGGTAAAATGCTGGCGGGTATGATGCCGGAGATTCGGAAAACAGCAGAATTGGTTCAGGAAATCAGCGCGGCAAGCAATGAGCAGAATGCCGGGTCCGAGCAGGTCAACAAGGCGGTTCAGCAGTTGGATCAGGTGGTTCAGCAGACCGCGTCAATGGCTCAGGAAATGTCCTCGATATCTGAGGAACTCTCGGAACAGGCTGAAAAACTCCGGCATACAATTTCCTTTTTCAAGGTGAAAGGAAATATCGTGAAATCGCTGTCCGGCAACGGGAATCCGGCAGAACAGGAGCAAAAATTTTCGGCAGGGGGGCGGAAAGGGATGCGGACAGCCGGTGCAGATAGAAAAAAATCCGGAAAACCTTTCAGACCTCCGGATAATCCTGTCCCGGAAAAACAGGATGAATACGATGAAAGTTTTGAAAGATATTGATTTATCGGAGCAAAAGATTTAAGTCTCATTCGTGCCGGTAAAAAATCTGCGGGGTTTCCGTCAGCCTCGCAGACCGGCATGAAAATCATCATCTGCAATACGTTAAACGGTCTGTTCCGACAGTTCCTCAAAGTTCAGTAAATCCATAGTCCCTTCTCTGATGCCCATTGCATAAATTTTATGTCCGGTCAGATGCTTTCTGACTTCTTCGGGAATGTAAACATAAATTTTATGTCCGGTCAGATGCTTTCTGACTTCTTCGGGAATGTAAAGCGATGAGAAAACAGGAATAATCTTTTTATCCCTGCATTCCGGGAAGAAGTCGGGCAGATCCTTCAGCACGGCGGCAAACGCGCCGACATGCTCCGGTTTGGGCTTTGATTTGGTCTCGGCGATGTAGAAATTTTTTGCGGATACCGCAATAATATCAAACTCTCTCCGCACGGAGCTTTCTCCCGTTTTTCTCTTCATAAGCCGCACCGCAAAGAAGTCGAATGCCTCATCTCCGAAATATCTCAGGGCAATTTCCGGCAGGTTGGGCGCAACCATGTCCTCAACCAGCGTTCCCATTTTGTTGGCAAGATCGCCCCACTTTTTGTTCATTTCCTCCTTGTGTTTTTTCGTGTCGGCTCTGACTTCTTCCTTAAAATCTTCGACAGACTTTTCCAGCCGGATAAGCGCTCCGTTGACTGAGACAATGAACTGCCCCAGAATCTTTTCCAGAGAATCTGTTCTTGTCTCCAATTTTTCAAATTTTTCTTCCAAGCCCTGCAATCCTGCAACCATGACAATTCCTCCTTTTCCGCCCGGAATCATTCCGGGATGTATAGCTACCCCCTTCAGTTCTCCAGAATTGAGCAGGTTCAATTACTATACGGAT